>JAYEHH010000031.1:0-9516 GCA_034716235.1 Patescibacteria group bacterium
CCCGCCCGCTTCGCCAAAGCTACAGCGAGGCGAGCTGGAGTTTACCCCGATGAATATCTGGGGCGGGAATGACAGGGAAAAAGGCTGGCTGGTATTATCCATCGTTAATTATCAATTATCAATTATCCCCAACTTCATAACCTCCTCTATGTCTTCACTTGCCATCATTATCCCCAATTGGAACGGTAGAAAGGTTTTAAAAAAATGCCTTGATTCTTTACGTATTCAAACCTTTAAAGATTTTGAAACTTATGTGGTGGATAATGGCTCCAGCGATAAATCCAATAGGATGATTGCTGAGGACTATCCAGAAGTCAGATTGATCAAACTTAAAGAAAATACCGGTTTTGCCAAGGCTAATAATATTGGAATAAGGCAAGCCATTAAAGATGATGCTCAAGCAAACAACCAAAAAGAGCAAAAACTAAAATATATTTGTCCCTTAAATAATGATATTGAATTAAACGCTCACTATTTGGAAGAAATGGTAATGACTGCTAAAAAATACCAAAAGGAGAATGGTAAATTAGGGATTCTAGCAGCTAAACTTTTCTTTAAATATGAGCCGCAGTTAATTAATACCGTGGGAACACTGATACAAATTGATGGTAGCGGGATGGAGAGGGGATTTCGAGAAAAAGATCAAGGGCAGTATGAGGAAACAAAAGAAATTTTTGGAAGCTGTGGCGCCGCCGCTCTTTATTCCGTAAAAATGCTGCAAGAAATCGCTTACAAAAATAGAAAAGGGGAAGATTGCTATTTTGATGAAGACTTTTTTGCTTATTATGAAGATTTAGATTTAAATTATCGTAGCCGGCTTTTAGGATATAAAGCTTATTATGTTCCCAAGGCTTTTGCTTACCATGTTCACTCGGCGACAGGAAAATCTTTTTCTCCCTTTAAAAGTTTTCATGTTCATCGTAATCAATATTATGTGCTGATTAAAAATTTCCCTCTGCCCTATTTAATAAGAGGTTTATTATTTATGCCTTTTCGGTATATAATGTTAATAGCAAGTGCCTTTTCTAATAAGGGACCATCGGCGAAACTGAAAAAGAACACCCAAGGAAAAGGTATTTTAAAAATTGTGTTGGCTTCCTGGTGGGGAGTAATTAAAAATCTTGGAGGGTTGCTCAAGAAAAGGCAAACCATCCAAAAGAATAAAAAAGTCAGTTGGAAAGAATTTGATGGCTGGCTGAAAGATTATAAAGCCGATTTAAAGAAGATGATTTTTGGATAGAGGAATGACAGGAATAATAAAATTACTTAATCATTTTTAATTAAAATAATGCAGAAAAATTCTAAAAAAGTAAAAATTTGTATCGTCGGCTCTGGTTATGTAGGATTGGTTACAGGAGCTTGTTTGGCAAGTGTAGGGCATGAAGTGATTTGTATAGATAAAGATCGTCAACGGATTAAAAAACTCAAGCAAGGCATTATCCCTATTTACGAGCCGGGTCTTAAAAAAATGGTTCGTAAAAACTTACAAGAAGGTAGATTGACCTTTAGTCATGTTTTGGGGAAATCGGTTGAGAAATCAGAAGCTGTTTTTATTGCCGTGGGAACACCTAGCTCTCGTCGGGGTGACGGTTATGCAGATTTAAGCTACGTATATCAAGTAGCTGAAGGAATAGCTCCTCATCTGAAAAGTTATAAGGTGGTAATTAACAAAAGTACGGTTCCGGTGGGAACGGCTAAACAGGTAGCTAGAATTATAAAAGAAAATAATCCACGAGCTGAGTTTGATGTTATTTCTAATCCAGAATTTTTAAGAGAGGGAGTGGCGGTAACTGATTTTCTAGAGCCGGATAGAGTGGTGGTAGGAACAAGTTCTAAAAGAGCTAAAAAAATTATGGAACGAATTTATGGGTTTGTAAAAGGATCGGAAAGATTATTTTTTGTTGCCAATGTTCAAACGGCTGAACTGGTTAAATATGCCTCTAATGCTTTTCTGGCTACCAAGATAAGTTTTATTAATGAAATAGCTAACTTGTGTGAGAAAGTGGGAGCGGATGTGGTTGATGTGGCCAAAGGAATGGGGAAAGACAAAAGGATTGGTTCCGCTTTTTTAAAGGCTGGAGCAGGTTATGGTGGATCTTGCTTCCCTAAAGATGTTAAAGCCTTGCTTCGAATAGCTCAAGAAAATGAAAGTTCATTAAGAATAGTAGAGATGGTGTCGGAGGTGAACAATGCTCAAAAGGCAAGGATGGTTAGGAAAATTAGACAAGCTTTGGGTGAGAATGAAATAAATAAAACCGTTTTATTTTTAGGGCTTACCTTTAAGGCGGACACCGATGATTTACGAGAAGCGCCAGTACTTACAATTATTCCAGCCTTGATAGAAAGAGGGATTAAGGTGGTTGCTCACGATCCTCAGGGGATAAAGGAGGCGAAACAAGAATTACCACTGGCCGTAAAATATGCCAAGAATCCTTATCAAGGGGCTAAAAATGTAGATGTGGTTGTCTTAATGACAGATTGGGAAGAATATAAAAATCTTGATCTCGAGAAATTAAAACAGGCCATGAAGAAGCCAGTCTTTGTTGATTTACGGAATGTTTTTCAGCCGGAAGAGATGAAGAAGTTAGGATTTGAATATATTAGCGTGGGTAGATAATTTTATCTTAAAAAAAGCTTAAAAATGTTGCAAAAAAATGTTGCCACTACTGGCGGTAGGAGTTATTGGGAGCTAGTTTGGGTTTTAGCTAAAACGGATTTTAAGATGCGTTATCACGGATCATTTTTAGGATACATTTGGGCGGTGCTGAAACCGTTGCTGATTTTTTTAATTTTGAATTTTGTCTTCTCTAAAGTTATTGGAAGAGGGGCGGGAATAGAACATTATTCTCTACAACTCATTACCGGAATCATTCTTTGGAACTTTTTTTCCGAAGGAACAATGTCTGGACTAACCTCTTTATTTAATAAAGCCAACATTATAACCAAGGTCTATTTTCCTCGTTGGATTATTATTATTTCTTCAACTCTGAACAACTTACTGGTTTTTGGCATGAGTCTGGTTATCTTGGTAGGCTTTTTTATTTTTTACCAAGTTTGTCCGTCGCCGGGAGAAATTGTTGTTGTCTTACTTTATATTATTGCTATTTATATTTTAGTTATCTCCTTCTCTTTTATGGCAGCTCCTCTTTATTTGAAATTTAGAGATTTAAGTTTAATTTGGGAGGTGTTGCTACAAGCACTTTTTTTCGCAGCTCCCATTATTTATCCGTTGTACATGATTCCTGAACAATATCATAAAATGATACTGGCTAATCCGATGGGAATGTTAATTCATTATTCCAAAATGGTTTTAATTGAACATCGATTTCCTAGCTTAACCAACCATTTAATTTTAATGGGAATTTTAATAGTGGCTTTTCTAGTAAGTCTTTTATATTTCAATAAAGTCAGGAAGAGAATTGTGGAGGATATTTAAAAAATTCGTTGACAAAATTTTGAGAAGAATTTAGCATAAAGACATGTTTCTTCTGGTTATAAAATATATTAATGAGAGGAAACCATATTTTTATTAAAATCCAATGAAATTTTTTGATTTTGAAAGGAAAATAAATAATCAGGCTATTTTTACCGCAGAAGAGGTGAAGACCATTTTCTATAATCAGGAAAATATTATGGTCCAGATTTCTTTTTGGGTGAAAAAGGGATATCTTAAAAAAATTGAAAAAGGAGTTTATATCCTTGCCAATAGAGAGCCAGACTTGGACTCAATGCTTATGGCAGGAAAGATTTACTATCCATCGTATTTAAGTTTAGAATTTGCTCTAAATTATTACGGAATCATTCCTGATATTCCCGGAACTTACACCTCGGTAACTTCCAGAAAAACTAAGAATTTCCAAAATGAGTTCGGTAATTATTCTTACCAACAAGTCAAACAAGATTTTTTTACTGGATACAATGTCTTAAAGGACCAAAACATTTCTTTTAATTTTGCTACTCCAGAAAAAGCAATGATGGACTATCTTTATTTAAATAAAGATAGATTGGTACCAGAAGAAAATTTTTGGCAAGAATTAAGAATCAATGAGGAATTTAAATTTAATAAGAAAATGCTGAATGATTACAAAAAGTTGCTAAAGAATAAAAAAGTCACAATTTTATTAGATAGTTTATTGAATTATCAAAAAAATGTTAGATAAGAAATTTATTAAAGATTATATCACCCAAAATAATATTCCGGATAGACCGCGTAGAAATTTGGTTGAATATTTACAAACAGAAATTCTGTTTTCTCTTTATAATTCGAAATATAGTAAGGCCTTAACTTTTATGGGAGGAACCTGTTTGAGGTTTGTGTATAAAGTGGATCGTTTTTCTGAAGATCTCGATTTTGAATTATTAGACAAAAATCTTGATTATAATAAGTTAGCCGATTTTTTAAATAAGTCTTTGAAGAAATTAGGATTTGTGGTGGAGACTAGAGTCAAAGGCACTAAAAATATTACTATAATTTTTATAAAATTTTCCGAGATAATGCGACAGATGGGGCTGAGTAGTCTTGTCAATCAGAAAATTAAAATTAAATTTGAAATTGATCCTAACCCATCAAAGTTTATCCAGTATGACTCTGCGCAGGTTTTTTCATTTGGAAAAATCTTTTATGTCATTGCCAATAACTTAGAAACCATTTTTGCCCAAAAAGTTATGGCACTCTTTCACCGTCCTTACCAAAAAGGAAGAGATTTTTATGATTTGATTTGGTTTTTATCTCAAAAGAAAATTGAACCAAATTATAAGATTCTACAAGAGAAAGGGCATAAGATTAAAAATAGACAGGAATTAGTTAAAGAAATGAAAAAAGTTATTACCGATCGCAACCTTGAACAGGCAGTAAAAGATACCAAGCCTTTTCTTTTTCACCCCGAACAAGCTGAATGGATTTTAGACTTTGAGAAACATTTAGATGAGTTTTTGAAAGTTTAAATTTTTTACCATCTGAGTAGTTGTTTCTTTTTTCTACTGTTATCACCGTGCTACTGTCACCCCCGCTGGAGTCTATCCCGTCGGATGACGGGACGGGAATGACAGAGGGGAAAAGGCGAATTACTCTTCGAGCAGAACGACAGAGATAATTGATAATCTAAAATTTACCATGAAAATTATTATTACCGGCGGAGCTGGATTCATCGGCTCCCATTTAGTAAAAAAACTAGCTGAAAGAGGAGGTAAGATTGTTATTGTTGATAATTTCAATGATTATTATAATCCTCAGCTTAAGAGAGATAGGATTAGTATTTTTCTTAAAGATTGCTCAGTAAAGCTTTACGAGCAAGATATTTGTGACTTTGAAGCAATGGAAAAGATTTTTCAGCAAGAGAAAGCTGATAAAATAATTCATCTAGCGGCCATGGCAGGAGTGAGAAATTCTTTCAAGAATCCGTTTCTTTACGAAAAAGTTAATATTCAGGGAACTCTTAATCTTTTAGAGCTTAGTGTAAAATATAAAATTAAAAAATTTGTTCTAGCTTCTTCATCTTCGGTTTACGGAGCTAATAAAAAATTTCCTTTTTCGGAAGATGATAAGACGGACACCCCTCTTTCCCCTTATGCTAGTACCAAAAAAGCTACCGAACTTATGGCACATGTGTATCATTCAGCTTTTGGTCTTAAGATTGCTATTTTACGTTACTTCACGGTTTATGGTCCTTGGGGACGGCCGGACATGTCCTACTTTAAATTTACCAAGCATATTTTTGCTGATCAGCCGATAGAGGTTTATAATTCTGGAGAGATGTGGCGAAGCTTTACCTATATTGATGATGCTGTCTCTGGAACCATCAAAGCACTAGATGCTAACTCAGAGTATGCTATTTTAAATGTTGGCAATGATACCAAGGAGAAATTAACTGATTTTATTGATATCTTAGAACAGCAGATTGGTAAAAAGGCAAAGAGAAAATTGCAAGTAATCCAAAAAGGAGATGTTTTAAAAACCGAAGCTGATATTTCTAAATTGAAGGCAATGGATTGGCAACCAGTGGTTGGAACGAAAGAGGGATTGCAAAAATTTGCAGAATGGTACCGAGAATATTATAAGATTCAAAAGTAAAATTTATGAAGTCTAAAGTCCATCAAAAACGAGAAGCAGTTATTAAAGTAGAAAATCTTTCTAAGAATTTTAAGATTCCTCATGAAAAGACGGACACCCTAAGAGGCTCTTTTGTTAATCTGCTTAAGAAAAAAACTTACGAATCATTTAAGGCACTAAACAAAGTGTCTTTTGAAGTGAAAGAGGGAGAGTTTTTTGGTATTATTGGTCGCAATGGCTCCGGCAAATCTACTCTCTTAAAAATTCTAGCTGGTATTTATGGACCAGACCAAGGGAAAGTGGAAATCAAGGGTGGCGTTTCTCCTTTTTTGGAATTAGGAGTGGGATTTAATATGGAACTTTCTGGAAGAGACAATATTTATCTTAACGGCTCCGTTTTAGGTCTTAAGAAAAAAGAAATTGATGAAAAATATGATGCTATTGTTGAGTTTTCAGAATTAAACAGATTTATTGATCAAAAACTTAAAAATTATTCCTCTGGGATGCAGGTCCGGTTAGCTTTCTCAGTGGCAATTTATGCTAATAAGGATATTTTGTTAATGGATGAAGTTTTAGCGGTAGGGGACAGTAATTTTCAGCGAAAGTGTTTGGAAGAATTTCAACGTTATCGGAAAGCAAGAAAAACTGTTGTTTTAGTCAGTCATGATATTGATGTGGCAAGAAAGTTTTGTGATAGGATTTTACTTTTAGACAAGGGAAGAAATATTATATTAGACACCGCAGATAAGGCAGTTAATGAGTATGTAAAACGTAATATGATTGATGAGGAAAAAAGATTTAAAAAGGAGAAACAATCCAATAAAGATGATTCGAAACATACAAATAAGAGAGGGAGTGATAGGGACAAATTGGAAATAACCAAAGTTGAATTTTTGGATAGTTCAGAGAACCCAAAACAAATCTTTAAAACTGGCGAAGATATTATTGCCAGAATAAGTTATAACGCTAAAGAAAAAATTGAAAAACCAATTTTTGGTGTTGGATTTTATACCCCAGAAGGTGTTTATATCACTGGTCCTAATACTCAAACATCTTATTTTTTAATTAAGAAGTTAGCAGGGAAAGGTTTTGTAGATTGCACAATAATAAAAAATCCTTTTTTGGGAGGGACGTATCAATTCACAGCCGCTATTTTTAATACAAATGGTTTTTTGCCTTATGACTTTCGTGAGAGGGAATATGAGTTTACCATTCTTGAGAACGAGAAAAATCAGTATGGGGTAATTAAACTTAATCATAAATGGAAACACGAGAAAATAGAAAAGCCGGATTTAATGGTTAAGTAGGTTTTTGTTTTTGCTTTCTGTCTTGTATAATCTTTTTTCTGAACCTATTAGCGTATTCTTCGCCAATATAAGAAATAGTAGAATCAATCAACTGATTGGTTTTTTCTTCCCACATGTTTTTTTCCATTATTCCTTTTGTATTATTTAGGTAATTTGATAAAGACGAAATTCTAGTTACTTCTGGATTTTTGAATTTTTTTGTTTCATCTAATTTAGAAAACATAAGATAGAGATTATCCAAAGAATAATATGGCTTATATTGAACTGGATCAAAAACTGGAAGTTCTCTTTTTGCAAATTTAATTATTTCGTAATCAGGCTTGCATTTTTTGGATTGGATTTTTGATCTTTTAACCAACAATATAGGAAAAAATAATATAGTGTTGCCAACAATCTTTACAATGATCCATTTTCTTCCTTTTTCTTTAGTGCTGAAAAAATGATAAATTAGCACCATTATTTTCCAAGTAGTTTTTTTTATAGCTCTTGCAAGCTCAAAATTCTTAATGATGGTTCTGATGAAATTCCTTTGAATCAAATAATACTTCCAGTTGTAGCTATTTTTCTTAGAGCTTCCGGAATGGTCATGATAGACAATAGCTTTTGGTGAAGAATATATTTTATAACCAAAATTTCTTGCTCTTAAGCACCAATCAACATCCTCAAAATAACCAAAATATGAATTATCGAGAGGCCCCACTGTTTTCTCATAAACATTTCTGCGAACCATGGCAGCACCGAAACAAGCACCAAAGATTTCTTCCTCATTATCATATTGGCCAATATCAATTTGACCAATACCTCTATTGAAGGGCGATCCGTTGCTAATCATAACCGTTCCAATAGAGTCTATTATTTTCTTATCCTTATAAAAAAGCATTTTGGCAGAAACTCCTGCAACTTGGTATTTTCCATGCTTTTCTATTGTTTTCACCATATTTTCAATAGCATCTTCCTTGGCGACGGTGTCGTTATTGATGAAAAAAATGTATTCTCCGTTTGTTTTTGATACTGCCAAATTGTTTCCTCGGCTAAAAAACAAGTTTTTTTTAGAAACAATTAAGTTTACCCAAGGGAAACTATTTCTAACATATTCAACTGATTTATCCGACGAACCATTGTCAACCATGGTTACCTTAATGTTTTGATAAGTTTGGTTTGCAAGAGAATTAAATAATTTAGCTAAATATTTTTTCCCATTATAATTAAGAGTAATGACATCAACTTGTCCTTGATTGTATGGAGGCCTTTTTAGTTTACTTTGACTCGTAATTTTATTGATAATTTTGAAATATTTATTGGATGCTTTTTCCCAGGTAAATCTCTCGGCATTTTTTATAGCAGCTGTTGACATTTCTTTTCTTTTTTTAGCATGAGAAATAAGATATCCGACCTTTTCTTGGAATTCATGGCTTGTTTTCACTAAGAAACCAGCATTATTTTGTAGAACTTCTTTATGGGGACCAACGTCGTAAGCTACGGCAGGTACGCCGAAACTGCCAGCTTCAATTAATGGAAGATTAAATCCTTCCCATTTGGAGGCGGTTATATAAATATCAGTGGCTTGGTAAAGTATGGGCATTAGCTCAACGGGAGCGCAAACAATTGGAATTATATTCTCTTTTGCTAACCGCTCCTTATCTTTTTTATTGCCAAAACCAGCCATAATCAATTTTATATGAGAATATTTTTTCTTTAAATTTTTATAAATTTCTGTTAGTTCTTTTATGCCTTTGTATGGTTGATCTCTATGATTTAATCTTCCAACATAAAGTAGAACAATATCATTTTCCTTTATGCCATATTTAGTTTTAAATTCTTGAATTTTCTCTTCATTAACTTGAGCATAATTGTCTGTGCCGTTATAAATTATTTCTTGTTTTTTACGAATGATTGAAGGGGTTAATGATTGAATGTAATTTGAGATAGAGATAATCCGGGTAGCTTTTGGAAAAAATAAATAATTTTGAGTGAACTTCATGTAGCCAAAAAAGAGTTTTTTCATAAAGGGGAACCCTTCGGTAGAAACCACTCCGTGATCTACAATAATTACTGGATTTTTCATTACTCTGGACGCAATAAAAAATGGATAAGTTTCAGCAATCCACAGGTCAATATTTTCATGATTTAACCTTTTGAGAGCATTAATGGCATTGATTT
>JAYEHH010000032.1:0-69147 GCA_034716235.1 Patescibacteria group bacterium
CGAAATCGTTATAAGAACCAATATTAAAAATGCTTTGGTCCTTCACGGCGTCTATTACTGTTTTGGTTGGATCATTCACCGCATCAGCTACAGCACCTACTGTTTGAAGGATATTCGTATTAGCTGCCATAGCTGGATTACCGCTATCAAACGCGTTATAACCAAAAGCACTGGTGCCACCAAATTCGTTATAATTAGGATCATCAATCATTGTATGTTCTTGCTCGAATGGTAATGTGTCATACCCAAACTCTCCTCCACTTTCATAAATCCCTGTTTGACCCCCTTGATAAAGAAGTTGATCCTGTTGATCAACAGTTAAGTTAGTTCCATCAAAGTTAGCCGAGTCAGTCATTTCATTTTCTGCCCGTGTACTTGCCATCGCCTCCGGAATAGGTGCTCCATGAAACATACTGGCAAATCCTTCTTTAATGGCATCATAAGGTAATATGAACCAAGTAGCTCTACCCACTACAGCGGCTACAGTAGTATAGATGATAGCTTTTAATCCATAAGGAATTAAATAAACTGAACCAATTAAAGCTCCAGCTGATCCAGCTACTAAATATCTGCGATATTCTGTTTTTTTCTCAAATACTCTAATGTCCCAAATATCAGCTTCTAGATCTTGATGAATTTTAGCTAGACTAATAGCTAAATCTTTTTTTACTTTAGCTAATTTCTTATTAGCTAATTGATAGATAGCTAATCTATTCTTACCTTCTTTAATAGCTTTTTGACTGGTTAGTTTTTGTTGAGCCCCTTCAAAGAAGATAATCAATCCCCAACCTAATAAAGGAGCTTGAAACCAAAATGTAGCTGAAGCAGTAAAATTTAAAAGGACAGCTATAAAACCTAAAACTAAACCCATTACCATCTTTATATTAGGAGATATTTCTCTCCATTCTTGTAACTGAGCCCTGATCATTCCTTTAAGACCTTGATTCCTTAATTTCTTTTCTTTTTCTTTTCTTAATTTTTCTATTTCATCAAAGATAGTTATTCTAGCTAATAGTTTAATATCATTTTGAATGATTCTTCTATTAGCTCTCTTAAAGTCATTAATCATTAACTTACGGTATCTATCTAGAGTACCGTAATAGTTTTGTTGAGCTTTAACTAAATATCCTAATCCTTTATCTTTCTTTATGGATTTAAGACCAGTTTTTCTAAGGGTTCCTGTTAAACCAGACTCTGCTTTAAGTTGGGCATCTATGTATTCTGTTCTAGCTTTATTTAATTCTTTGATTCTAGAAGATATTAAAGCATCGCGTTTCATTTTTTTAGTTTTAGTTTTTAGTTATTATTACGTAATAAATTACGTAATAGATTTAATATATTTAAAACATTGATTGTTTGAATTGTAACAGAGAAATTAGAAAGTTAAAAGTTTTTAAAGTTTTTAAAGCAACAAGGGTTTCTTTTTTTAATGGTCATTCCCGTCCTGCTTGTCACCCCCGCCCCGTATCAAGTACGGGATAAACTCCAGCGGGAATCCCGAGCAAATTTAGAAGAAACTATTTTGGCAAAGTTTTGTCTAGACGTACCGGGATTCCCGTTTTCCTGCCTACCGGCAGGCAGGCACGGGAATGACAGGGAAAAAGGCTGGCTGGCTTGTCTCGCCGAAGGCGGATCACCCTTTGGGTGAGATAATTAGCAATGGACAATTGATAATGGACAGTGGACAATTGATAATGCCAGCCAGAGGCTGGTCACCCTTTGGGTGAAAAATTTCAATTATAATTCCCGCATCATTTTTTTAATTTCTCGATAATCCGGGATTTCTTGAGCCACTAATTTCCAGAATTTTGGAGAATGATTCAGCTCTTTTAAATGACAAAGTTCATGCACAACCAAATAATCTAAATATTTTTGAGGTAAATAAACCACTCGCCAATTAAAATTTAAGTTTCCCATAGAAGAGCAACTCCCCCACCTGGAATGTTGATTCCTAATAGAAACTCGATGGTATTGAAAATGGTAAAATTTATTAAAATATTCTAGTTTTTTGAGGATTAATCTTCGAGCTCGGTTTTTGTTGTTTAAGTAATTGGTTCGGTTACCTTTTTGTAAAATTCCGGGAGGTTCCTCTTTGACTTGAGTAATTTTTCTTAGAACCCAATCAGCTTTATTTTTGATAAAATTCTCTAAATAACTTATACGAAACAGAAATGGTAGAGTAGCGATTAATTCGCCTTTTCTATTTATGGACAATCGCATATATTTTACACCTCGTTTGCGTTTTAAAAAATAAGGGATATTTGTTCCTTTAAGTTTTATCTGCCTTGCTACAATTTTCATTTATGAAAACGAAACTATTTAAATTACCAGCTCCTTTTATTTTGATCATCCAAAAATTTATTGATTGTGCGCCATTTGCTCAATTTTTTGCTTAACAGCTTTAATTATATAATCCGGGGTGGAAGCTCCAGCGCTAATTCCAATAATATCGTTTGGTTTGATTTGTTTATTATTAATTTCTGCTGGACTATCAATAAAATAAGTTCGCTTATTAATTTTTTTGGCTATTTGATAAAGTCGGGTTGAATTGGCGCTACTAGGTGATCCAATTATTATCATTAAATCTACTTCTTTGGCTAATCTAAAAGCTTCTTTTTGACGATGACGAGTAGCGGTGCAAATAGTATCCAATATTTCTACTTTTAGATTAGATTTTTTTAGGCATTTTTTAATTTTTTCGTAATCTTCAATATTTTGAGTGGTTTGAGCAATTAACCCAAATTGTTTTTTATTATTAGTACCTGCCTGTTTTAAAAAGGAATCTAGCTGAGAAAATTTAGAAATAATAATCCCCTGATTATTTATGGCTGCATTAGTAGCTTGGACTTCAACATGATTCTCATCTCCAAAAATTAGAACTTGCTTGCCTTCTTGAGCAAGTAGTTTGGCTCTCTCAATAATCTTAGAAACTTTTGGACAGGTAGCATCTACTAAGTTTACTTTTTTAAAATTAGGCAGGGAAAATATTTTAGGATCACAACCATGAGCGGGAATAATTAAAGTACCCCGCTTTATTGTTTTAGGATCGGTAACTTTATTTATTCCCCAGGATTTTGTTTCTGCGATGACATGGCTATTGTGTACCAAATCTCCCAGAATTTGGATAGGTGGAGTATATTTTTTATGGTTGGACTTAATAAGGTTGTAAGCTCTCTTTACTCCTGAGCAAAATCCACCGGAGGTGGCTAAAATTATTTTCATTTCTTTCTATCTTTAGTCATGTAATCTGCACTTTCTAGAAAAAAATCACGAGTTGTTTTTGAAAGTGTAGATTTCAAGATAATATCTTTAGCTTGTACGGATAAATTATTAGCCAATCCATTACAGTAAGTCAAGGCTCCACTGTCTTTAGCAATTTTCTTAAAGTCGTTCAGCTTTTTCTTGGTGAGTTCTTTGCTTTCTAGAATAGTTTCAATTTTCTTCTTATCTTTAGGTGAAGCATTTTCTAGAGTTTTTAAAATAATGACCGTTTTTTTGCCCTCTCTTAAATCGGAACCAGCGTCCTTACCTGTTGTTTTTGAATCACTAAAAATTCCTAGAATATCGTCTCTAATTTGAAAAGCAGTTCCTAATAACACGGCATATTTGCTTAAAACATTTCTTAATTCTGTCTTTCCGTTACCCAACAAAGCTCCCATAAGTAGTGGATATTCAATGGTGTATTGGACCGTTTTGTATTTATATATTTTAATAACATCTTTAATGGTAAGGTTTTTTTTAGTGCTTCCTATTACATCCATAATTTCTCCAGCTTGAGTGTGATTAAACATTGATTGGAATAAGGAACAGGCCTTCATTGTTGGCCGAGCGTCAAATTTACTGCGGTGTAAAACTTTAACAGCAAAAGAATAAGCAATGTTTCCGCAAAGAATAGCCAATGATCGTCCAAGCTCTTCTGATTTTTCAACTTTCATCTTCCAGAAAAATTTTTCGTATTCTTTATGAAGAGTTAATTTTCCTCTTCGCATTTCATCATTATCAATAATGTCATCATGGATGAGTAAGGCACTATGGATTAATTCCATACTCAAAGAGGCGTCCAATATTTTTTCAGTTCTTCTTTTTCCAGTGGCCAAATAACCATAATACATCAAAATAGAACGAATTCTCTTCCCACCACGTAAAGTAAAATCAGCCACCATTTCAGTCGCTTCTTTAAGGGTAGGATCTATTTTACTTGCTTCCCGAATTTCTTCCTTAAAGAATTTCCTTAGCCTTTTATTGATTTCCTTCTCCAACTCTTTCATTATTTTTTTAAGTTCCGTGCCCATATTCGTAAAAGTTATTCTAACTCTATATTATAAAGAATAATTTGAAAAAGTCCACTAAAAAAGCATTAAATTTTTAAATTTAGCTACTTGATATTAATTAAAATTTGCCTGAATTCTCTGAGATTGCTATCCTGATTTTAGAACAATGGGATAAAAAGAAGTTAGCAATTTTTAAAGCAAATTTATGACAATAGAAAAAGTCATAGAGACAGTTAAGCTCAAGAATCAAAATATTGATGAGGATTTTGTGATGAGAGCTTATGAATTTGCTAAAAAAGCTCATCAGGGGCAAAAAAGAAAAACAGGAGAAGACTACATTCAACATCCTCTAGAAATAGCCTACACCTTGGCCAAACTTGGTTTGGGCTGTAAAACCTTGGCCAGTGCCCTTCTCCACGATGTACTAGAAGATACAGATTATACTTTAGAACAAATAAAAAAAGAATTTGGTTCAGAGGTGACTTTTATAGTGAAAGGTCTTACTAAATTAGATGGGATTAAACTTAGAGGTAAAGAAGACGAACATTATTTAGAGAATTTACGCCGAATGTTTTTGGCGATGGGAGCTGATATTAGGACAATTATAGTTAAGCTGGTTGATCGTTATCATAATATGCTTACTCTGGACGCTTTATCACCAGATAAACAATATCAAATTGCTAAAGAAACTATGGAAATTTATGCTCCTATTGCTAATAGATTAGGAATAGGGGAAATAAAGGGAGCTTTAGAAGATTTGGCTTTTCAATATATGGATCCCAAGAAATATAACGAGGTTGATAAAATGACCAAAGAAAAATATAAGGAAAGAATGATCCTCATTAATAAAATTATAAAAGAAATTAAAAAAATACTTGGGAAAGAGAAAATAAAGATAATTGATATCCATGGACGAGCTAAACATTTATATCGACTTTACCAAAAGCTCAAAAAGCATAACATGGACATTGAAGAAGTTTATGATTTAGTAGCAATTCGTATTATTGTTCCCGAGATTAAGGATTGTTACGAAACTCTCGGAATAATTCACAAGCATTATCGACCATTAATCAAAAGAATTAAAGATTTTATTTCTTTACCAAAACCCAACGGTTATCGATCTCTTCATACTACGGTCTTTACTCTTCAGGGAGATCTGATTGAGATTCAAATAAGGAATCAAGAGATGCATGAAGAAGCCGAATTTGGGATTGCTGCTCATTGGATTTATTCAGATGAAAAAGTTTTACATAGGTTCTTCCCTGGCCATAGAAAGAAAAGAACAAAAGATTTAAAGAAACTGAAAAAAGAATTGGCCTGGACCAAACAACTTCAATCATGGCAAGAAGAGGTGGGCTCTGACTCAGAGGAATTTTTTAAAAGTTTAAAAATTGATTTTCTAGAAAATAGGATTTTTGCTTTTACTCCAGATGGAGACGTTATAGATTTACCCGAAGGAGCAACCCCTATTGATTTCGCTTATGAAGTGCATACAGAGATAGGTAACTCGGCCATTGGAGCAAAAGCTGACGATGAAGCGGTACCTTTAAATTACACTATTCAAAATGGTGAAGTAATTAAAATTATAACTCAAAAAGGAAAAATAACCCCCGATTCCGAATGGTTAGAATTTGTTAGAACTGGTCGTGCTAAAATGAAGATAAGAGAAGTTTTAAGAAAACAGAAACAAGCCGGTTTCTAATTTTAGTCTTTGCTAACTAGCTGGATCAATCTATCCAAATCATTCTCATTATAATATTCTAAAATAACTTTACCTCCTTTTTTACTCGTCCTAATTTGTACTTTTAGACCCAAAGCGTCAGAAAGAATTTTTTCCCTCTGAGCCATCATTGGATTAGAACCGGTGCTTAATTTTCTTTGATGAGATTTCACGTTTACCTTGCTGGTAATATTTTCAACGTCTCTCACCGTTAAATTGTCTCTCACCGTTTTTTTATATAAAGCCAATTGAGCTTCTGGGTCGTCTAGGGCTGAAAGAATTTTTGCATGCCCCTCCCCTATTTTATTATCAATCAGACCTTGCTGAATTTCTTCGGGAAGTCTCAAAAAACGTAATAAATTAGCGATGCTTGATCGACTTCGTTTAATTTTTTGCGAAATGTCCTCTTGAGTTAATTGAAAATCTTTGATTAACCTTTGATACGCCTTCCCCTCCTCAATAGGATTAAGGTTTTCCCTTTGGATATTTTCTGTTAAAGCTAATTCTAGTTTTGATAATTCATCTACTTCTCTTATTATAGCCGGTATTTCTTTTAACCCGGCCAGCTTAGAAGCTTTAAATCTGCGTTCACCAGCGATTATTTCATAAATTCCAGCTTCTTTTTTGGCTACAACAATGGGCTGCAGAAGTCCATATTCCTTGATAGATTCCATTAAAGAATCTAGGGGTTCTTCTTTAAAGTTTTGTCGAGGCTGGTTAATATTGGGGATAATTTTTCTCAATTCAATCAAAATTACTCCATTCTTATTCTCTAGAGACGCTGGAGAATCTATTCCATCGGTATTTACAACAGAAATTTCTGTTTCTCCTGTTTCCGATTTTTGGGCGAAATCCTGTTTAATTTTATCAGGGATTAAAGCGGAGAGCCCTCTACCTAAATTTTCTGATTCCATATTTTTATTTTTATATTGTAAAATTATTTTCTTCCATATCCATAATTTCCTTGGCTAAATTATTATAAGCTTTAGCACCTTTAGAAAGTTTGGAAAAATTTAAAATAGTTTTTCCAAAGCTAGGTGCTTCAGAAAGCCTAACATTTCTAGGGACAACCGAGTTAAAAACTTTTCCGGGAAAATTATTTTGGACCTCCTTCACAACTTGACGAGCTAATTTATTCCTTTTGTCATACATGGTTAGTACCGCTCCCATTACTTTTAGATCAGACTTCAATCCTTTTTTGATAAGACTTATGGTCTCTAGTAACCTGCTTAATCCTTCTAAAGAATAATACTCGCATTGTACGGGGATTATTACTCCATCAGAAGCCACCAAACCATTGATGGTAAGTAAATCAAGGCTAGGTGGACTATCAATTATGATATAATCATAATCATTGCGGACAGTCTTTAGTGCATCGTAAAGACGGTATTCTCGGTTAGAGACATTGGCTAGCTCTATTGAGGCTCCCGATAAATCCACCGAGGAAGGTATTACATCATAGCTGACCGATCCAGTGCCAATAATTGCCTTCATGGGCGAAAGGTTTCTTATAAGCACATCGTAAACCCCAGATTTTATCTGGTCATTACTAATTCCAACTCCACTGGTAGCATTGGCCTGTGGATCTAAATCTACTAATAACACTAACCTCCCTTTTTCGGCAAGGTATTGAGATAAATTGACAGCAGTAGTTGTTTTACCAACCCCACCCTTTTGGTTTACTAGAGAGATTATTTTACCCATCTTATCTTTTGTATTTCAATGGCAATATTATCCGTAAAGTGAACTTATTTAAAGATAACATATTTTCATATAACAAAAAAGCCTTGAAGATTAAATAAATTAACGGATTTAATTTAAGGAATTAAAATATCTTGGTCCACTTCTCCTTCAAATAGAATTTTCTCTCCCTGAGTATTTTTTAAAGTTACTTTAAGATGGGGTGATTTCATTCCAGCCTGTTTTTGAAAATATAATTGGTAGTCAGCTAGATTGACTGACGGAGATAGTTTGTAAGTAAATGAATAGCTTTTTTTACTGCCTAAGGGGACATAAGCCAGATTTCCGAAAGATATCTTGCCTTTTACTTCTTCAACCACCACATTGTCCTTGGTCAACATTGATTCATCAATATAGCCCGTGTCAAAGCCATCGGTATGACTTATTTCAGCACCTTGAGGAGTATAAATTCTTAAATAGCTATGATAATTATCAGTCATAAAATCTTTTTTTGTACAAGTGTTGGTATATTGTATTTCTAATTTTACTTGAGGATTAGCTACCTCAGTGGTATCTATATAATAATCTAAAAATCGTTCCAGACAACGATCGGTTTTTCTGGCTCCCAAGTTTGAATCAACCACCGCTAAATAATCAGTATCTTTAGTGGAAATAATTTCTCCTCCCCAATTATTATCTAAAACAAAATTTTCTAGCTGGGAATCAAAAAAGAAAAATTGGATGTCCTTTTTATCCAGTAAATCTTTTAATTCGGTTAACATTAAAGCTTGCTCCAACTTATTCATCTCCATTAAACGGGCTAAGACTATTTCCATTAAATCTCCCATAATATCTTTTCTTTGATCTTTGGTGGCGCCTCTTTGGTTATATCCCATTTCAACCTCGTATTCTAGTTTCTCCAAGCAATTATCTTTAGTAAATTCTCCAGCTATCATTGGGAGTTTTACGGAGCCAGTTTTTCCAATAAGATATTCTAAAACATTGGTTGTGAAACCAATAACTCCATCAATTTTTTCAGTGGGAGTGCTACCTAATTTATAAAATTTAACGGTTTGAGTAGCACTGGTTGGAAAATTGAATGACCAATTAGAATCTCGTATGCCCCACCCAGAGGCATGTAAATATTTTTTAATAAAATAAGGAGGTTCAATATGTTCTTTTAGATCTCTGTCAAATACCGCTGTGTCAAAGGTTTCTCTTTTAACAATCTTTCCTTTATCAATATCTACAACAGCGAAAGAACCAATAAATCCACCGGTGGGTCTTAATTCCATCGAATTTTGGAAAAGAAATAAATATTTTTTTGGTGATTCATGCCCACTGAGTTTTTCTATAAAAGCTAGAAAAGTAAGTGGGTTGTCATTATTAAACGAAGGCTTTATTACCGAATTGGAGCTTCCTTTTGAAACTGGTTCCAAACTTTTTAAGTAATAAACAGTCATGAAAAGTAACACTAGGAATAAAAAAATACCTAACGAAAATTTTAACCACTTTTTCATTTTAAAATTCTCCATTTATTAAACGATTTAATCTTTCTTTTATTTTTTTATCACTTAAATTCTCATCCTTAGAATCTTTTTGCACAGGAGTATCTTTTTGAGGATAGGCAATGAATTCAACTTCAGTCTTTTTCTTTTTATTCTTAGCTATTTTTCTGCCCCATTTTAAATTAGGTTTTTTATGGATCCAAGGAATTGTTTTTTTCTTGAGGAATATTAGCCAAGTAGTGCCTGCTAACCCTCCCATGATTAAGCCTAAAATAGAAAAATAAATAAAATCTGGATAGTTGGTGGTAGCTTTGGTGGGACCATTTAAGATTTTTATTTCTAATTCTTCAGCATTTATAAATTCAGGCAAGGTTTCCTTAAGATTTTGAGCGGTTTCTAATGAATATAAATAAACGAGGCTGGGATTACTAGCAGTAAGTTTAACAAAAATTAAATTGGTCGCAGTGCTGTTTTTAGTGACAATGGATTGCCCCCAACTCTTTCTGTCAATTTTCCATTTCTTTTTGTTTGAATTCTTAAATTCCTTAATAGCTGAAAATTCACCTTGGGCAGAGAGGTTATCCAAGTCAGCGTCAATTCTCTTCTCCACCTGTTCTATAAAGAAATCACTTAAAAGAAAATGTTTGGTAAAATTAAGAGCATAAACAATTTTTTCCTGATTTCGTCTTACAGTAATATTGCTTGAATTTGGTTTTTTTTCTAAAATAACAGCCGAAAAACTGGATTGATATTTGGGAAAACCTATTAAGGCTATTATTAAAAATATTGCTCCACCCAGTAAGGAAAAGAAAATAATCAATTTAACTTTATTGAGTTGATTCATATTAGTTAGATGAAAGATTGCTAATTTTCCAGTTGTTTATTTAAACATAGCAATCACCAAAAGACAAGCCATGATTTTATTCAACTATTTCTCCTCCCGAGTAATCGACACTAATATCATCTTTTAGTTCGGTGTCAATAGCTTCATCGCTTAGTTGATATATTTTTTCCGTAAAAGTATCTGTTCCAGTAAGGGTAGCTTTATTAATTAGGGTCAATGATTGCCCAATCTGATTTTCTTGAGGAGTAATTGAAACTTGGAAAACGGTTTCCTTAGCTCCAAGTTGAGTTCCTGTTTGAGCAGGAATTTTTCCAGGATTCCAAACAACTTCATGGGTTCTTTCATCAAAAGTAAGCTCTTTCACCCCAGTAGGATGAAAATTATTTTTCCAATCTACGTAATCAGGCAGACTGGCACGTACCGTCACTTCGGAAATATCATTATTAACATTAACAATCTTCCAGTGGATTGTATAACTGGTTTCTTTTCCAACTTTTGGAGGAATAGGACCAAAATTATTAATAATATTATCATTATAGAATCCGGAATTTTGAAAGAAAACCTTACTATTTACTTTAATTCTTTTTTCATCCGAAGCGATTAGTTTGTTAGTAGCAATAGGAGTAGGAACATCGGGGCTATCAATTTGAGCGTTAAAAGAAATTTCAAAATTTTTATCATCTAAACTATCAGCTGGCAGAAAAGAGAGAATATTAAAAGTAAAGGACACGGTGCCCTCCTCTTGTGGCTTTAGTGTCTGCAATTGAGGAATATTTCCTCCTCTCCAAACAATTTTTCGTTGGCCGAGATTGAAATCACCATTTTCAGATGTAACAGAATTAAAATCTATGGCCTTACCTTCTAAGGAGGCGACAATTGTTACATCTTTCATCGGTAAATCACTAGAATTTTTGTATTTAATTTTAACGAGTAAGGAATTGCCTGAATCGGCATTCCCCTTTTCATCCAAGCCACTTGATATTTCCTGCTGGATGGTGAGAGGTGAACTTATCATTTCGGTTTGAGCCGATTCTTCTGCTAGGATTGTAAAGTTCTCGTTGTTTCTTATCCCTATTTGAACGGAAATTATCTTTTTTTCTACGGTAGATCCAATGAGACTCCCATTAATACTTATAGTGGCTTCTTCGCCGGGCGCAAGCATGGACAATCTAAAAGTATTACTTTCATCTCCCACGGGAGCAATATTGGCCTCTGAATAAGTGAACCCTCCGGGATAATTAAATTGGGCCTCTATATTTTCCAAATTTTCGTAGGTGTTATTTTTAATGGTTAAAAGATACTCAGCCAAGTCTCCAGAAGTTATTTGGCGAGTAGCTTCCAACTTAGCCAATATTTTGGAAGACATTACCTTGATTCCTTGACGGACTTTTCGTTCGTTGGTCTTCCCACCGCTTTTATTTTTGTAGATGAGAGTAGCGTTTAAATAGGTAATAGCTTGCGCTTTCTCGGTTATTTTTCCTTGGAAAGTAATGGCTCCATTTTTTTGAGCTGACAATTCTCCCAAATTAAATACCATAAAATCTTTTCCAACATCATCAGCTTGTTTATCGGCCTGAATAATTTCCAGAGATTCAGGGAAAAATATTTTCAATTGGCAGTCTTGCAGGTCAACTCGGTTGTTGTTGTGGTATAAAAAACTAAAAGAGAACTCTCTGCCCGTCTCCATAGACTCTGGAGTATCAAAAGAAAGTATTACATTGTTTGGTGAAAATTGTCTTGTTTTATAAAGATAAAAACCATATCCTCCCAATAAAAATCCTAACAATACAAAAATTCCTATAATAATCTTAAGTAAAGACTTTTTTTGCCCCAAAGTAACCTCATTTCCTTTTTGCCATTTTTCTTTTTCGGGAGTATTATTTTTCGCTCCTCCCTCTTGAGTATTCTGGGGATTGAGCAAGTTGAAATCGTGAGGACGTTTTTCAATTTCGTTTGATTTAGAGCGAAGTTTTTCCTGTAATTTATTGAGTTTCATTTTTATTTTTTTAAATCATTATCCTAAACAATATTTTAGATGATTTAAGACTAATCTCCAAGTTTTTTCAGCCACTTCTTTTTCAATGCTTAAGTTTCCAATTTTATTTGGAGATTCTTCTAAGAGATAGTTAGCTAATTTTATAGAACTGAAATTAGTTTTTTGAATGGCAATATTAGATTGAGAAGGATCATGGCAACAAACAACTCCTCCACTTTCCAGATCATAATAAAGATTGTTTTCTCTGCTAAAACCTTTACCACAATTAGCACATTTTTTAAGATTTAAACAAAAGCCGGCCGTATTTAATAATTTTAAAGTTAGTCCTGTTTGGTAGAGAGCTAGGCGTATGTCTCCTAATTTTACCAAAGCCATTTTTTCTAAATAGTTTTTAGTTAGATTAAAAAGAGCAAGAATTTGTTGGGCGCTATAGACATCTTCTGTTGTTAGTCTTTCTATTAAAGCTAAACTCTGGTGAAAAACACGATTCTTGGAGGCGGAAAATTTTAAAAAATTGGGTTTCCAAGTTGAAATTGCCCCTGTCAATAAATAATTGTCTTGTCTTTTACGAGGAATAAAATAAATTTGAGCAATGCTTCCTGGCTCTAGATGAAATCCTAATTTTGCTTTTGGCTTGCGAGAGCTTTTTGCAAAAAGCTTAACTTTTCCATAATCTTTGGTTAAGGCTACAAAAAAACTATCAAATTCTCTCGCTTTGAATTTTCTCAGGATAAGACCATGAGTTTTTATAATATTATTCATGGATCTTTTAATAACGAACTAATTATGATATTTCTATTTTGAAATTAGCTAACTATGCCTTAGTGATAGCTAATTTGATTGTTTCATCAGCGATTATCATTTTTCCCTCTAAATCAGTTTTGTCAGGCATTCCTTTCGTTATTTTTTTAGCTAGAGTTTCCTTGGCAATCAAATCTTCAAAACTAGTAAAGATAGCATTAGCACCAACATAATTAATGGAGATTCTATCATCAAGTTTATAATTTGCTTTTCGACGCATTTCTTGGATGTGTCTAATAATTTCACGGGCATTGCCTTCTTTTTTAAGCTTGGGTGTAATTTGGATATCTAGCCCAACAATAAGTTTATTCTCTTCCTTGGTTTGAATTTTTTTCAAGGATTTAATTTCTTTATGTTCTCCACAGGAAAACTGCTTAATATTGGTTTCCTCTTTAATGATTTCCTTAAGTTCCGCATCCTCATAAATATCTTCTTGATTTAGATAAATTCTTTCTAGTGGTTGACGAACTTTGATGCCAGCTTCAGCTCGAATTCCCAAAACAAGCTTTACAATATTTTGAGCTTTCCGCATTTTCTTTATGAGATCTTTATCGATTAATTCTTTGTTAGCTTTAGGATAATCAGTAAGATGAACCGACTCTTCTCGGGTTAGATTCTTATAGATATTTTCTGCCATAAAAGGCATAAAAGGAGCTAATACTTGAGAAAACTTTATTAAAACCTCGTATAAAGTTGCGTAAGCTTCGTTTTTATCATTATCATTTTCACTCTTCCAGAATCTCCGTCGGCTTCTCCTAATATACCAATTAGAAAGCTTGTCAATAAAGCTAGGTAAAAGACGAGCAGCTTTAGCTATTTGATAGCCATCCATCTTTTTCTCGAAATTACTAATCAAAGTATTCAGCTCGGCTAAGATCCAGCGATCTAAAATATGTTTTGGTTCAATTCCTGCCTCTTCAAAATTTAGTTTCTCCTTGGGATCAAATTTATCAATTGAAGCATAGGTAACGAAAAAAGAATAAGAATTCCAAAGAGTTGACATAAATTTCTTTTTCACTTCGGCGATTTCTTTAACAGAAAAATTAATATTCCGAGCTTCCATGATGGGAGAACTCATGAGATAAAGTCTTAAAGCATCACCTCCATATTCGTCTAGAACAATTTTTGGATCAGTATAATTACCTAATGATTTAGACATTTTCTTTCCGTCATCGCCAGAGATTACTCCCGTAGCTACCACATTTTTGAAAGCTGGTTGGTCAATCAGGGCTACGGCAAGAACATGTAAAACATAAAACCAAGCTCTAGTTTGGGCAATATATTCCGAGATATAATCAGCAGGAAATTTTTGAGAAAAATCTTCTTTATTTTCAAAGGGATAGTGATGTTGAGCATAAGGCATAGCGCCTGACTCAAACCAGCAATCTAAAACTTGAGGAACTCTCTTGAATGTTCCACCACAATCACATTTAAAATCAACTTTATCTATGTAAGGACGATGGTAGTCATCTAATTTTTGACCACTTAGTCGATAAAGTTCTTCGTAAGAACCAACGGCTTTTATTTTTTTACATTTGTCACAACGCCAAATAGGAATAGCTGTTCCCCAGTAACGATCACGGGCAATATTCCAATCAGGGGCTGACTGGATACCTTTCAAAAAGCGACCATGCTTTAAGAAGTTCGGTTGCCAATTAATTTTTTCGTTTTCCGTTTCTAGTTTTTTGCGAATTTTATCAATATTAATAAACCAAGCCGGTTGAGTTTTATAAACAAGCTTAGTGTGGCAACGGTAGCAAAAAGGATAGGAGTGAACCACTTTTTGTTGATTATACAAAATTTTCTTTTCTTCTAGATCGGTAATAATTTTAGGATTAACCTTCCAAACATTTTCTCCCTGCCAAGGACCTTCTTTAAAATTAGCCTGGGAATCTACATTTTCAATAAGAGGAATTTCTTCCTGACGAGATAAATTAAAATCATCTTCCCCAAAAGCCGGTGCTAGATGAACAATGCCAGTTCCTTCTTTAGTGGAGACAAAATCTCCTAGAAAAACTCGATGCAAATTCTCTTCCTTGCCACTCCTAAAAGAAAATCCATCGTAGGGAGCGCTATAAGCTATCCCAGCCAATTCACTGCCCTTAATTTCTTCCAGTACTGCGTATTCATCGGTTAACTGATCTATTCTATCCTTGGCGATAATAAGAGTCTCTCTCTTTTCGGTTTTTACCCTAACATACTGAATATCTTTCCCAACGGCCAGAGCAGTATTAGCCGGTAATGTCCATGGAGTAGTGGTCCAAGCTAAAAGACTATTGTCTTTGTATTGCCCTTCGGTAATTTTGAATTTTACAATTACGGAAATATCTTCTACATCTTTATAGCTATCATCCATGGCGATCTCAAAATTAGCCAGTGGCGTTTCACAGCGAGGACAATAAAGTGAGATGCGAGTATCTTCATAAATTAAATCTTTTTCATAAAGTTCCTTAAAAGCCCACCAAACAGACTCCATGTATCCTTTATCCATGGTGCGGTAAGGATTTTTATAATCTACCCATCGTCCGATTCTACCAATAATTTCTTCCCATTCTTCAGTCATTTGACTGACTTGTAAACGGCATTCAGTATTAAATTCTTTAATTCCAATTTTAGTTTCAATTTCATTTTTTGATTTAAGCCCCAGTTTTTTTTCTACTCCATGCTCTGCTGGTAAACCGTGACAATCCCAACCCCAACGGCGATCAACCCGATAGCCTTTCATTGTCCAATATCTAGGGACTACATCTTTGGCGATAGAAGATAAGATAGTGCCGTAATGAGGTACTCCTGTGGCAAAAGGAGGGCCATCAAAAAAGCTGTAAACCGGAGCTTCGGTTCGGTTTTGGATAGAACGCTCAAAAATTTTATTTTCTTTCCAAAATTTAAGAGCTTTTTTTTCTAATTTAATTAAATCTTCTCTGGGATTAACTGAATCAAACATCAAGGTTAAATGTTAAATGTGAATTAATAAAATGATTATTAAAAAATAATCAACACCATTAAAGATGTTCTTTTATAAAGATACCTAATTTTTGAAGAATTTTCAAGAGAGAAAGACTAGATATCAAAGTAGCAGGATAATATCCTATTTGAACAACATAGAAATGTCCTACTTAGAAATTTGCATGCACATTATAATAGTTTGGATAATTTAAATAAAAGAAGCCCGTGGCGTTGCCAAAGGCTTCTGGTTGAAGATTTTTAATGAAAGGTCTGTGCTCTTTCGTTTTCATCCGGCTTCTTTTTCCCTCCCTTCATCCCATGCCGGATTACTCTTACGATGTTATAACTCCAATACTTCCTCCTGAAGTAGTCTATTAAGCTATCTACTTCTTTGTTAAAGCAAATAGCTAGAAATAAAACACCACTAGGTTGCTTGACCATCTTGGTTGCATCCGAGAGTGATATTCTATCGTCAATCTCGTTTACTATGAGAACTGTTCCCTCATATGTTTTAACCAAATAAAACATATTGAGAGTTTCTCCAATTCTTAGAGGGTTAGCTGAGCTGATATTCTCCCATGAATTTTCCTTATATTTTGTATAAAGATGTCTTGACAATCCGTTGAGCTCTTGGGTTGGGCAAATAGCCATAAAGGAGCCAAGTCCATACTGCTCAATTATGCTAACTATTTCTGCCAGTCGCTTTTCCATAACGGATTCCTCTACCACAATATTTCCGACTCCTATATCCAGTAGGGATGCTAGATACACTATATTAAACTTTTCTTTATTCATTTTCCTCTCCTCCTTTTTTAAGGGTTGTCTGACGTTGTTTTTTATCGTCCTTATCTTTCAGGCTCTTTATTTTGCTGTAAGATTTTTCTCTTTCTCCTTCTTCTCTTATTATAATTCTGACAATATTTTCTTCTTGGTACCTCTCCCTAAAATAGCGAAGCAGCCCTGTAATTTCATTATCAGAACAAACAACCAATAGGAAATTAGATTCCGATTTTTCAATCTCTTCAGAAATTTTTCCTACTTGTTCTTCTGGATTGATTGATTCTGCAACCAAAATCCCCTCTTTTGCATCTTCTCCCCCTAGCCGAGTTAAAAAAATCTTGCTAAATCTTTTTTTGCCCATTTTCCTCTCCTTCTTTTAAAAGGTTTAAATTTCTATTTAATTAGTAAGGTACTACTAACTAAGTAGAAATAGCATAAAAATTAGAGATTGTAAATGAAAGAGGGGTTTCTTTTGGAGAGAATTTTTCTTAGATGTATTTAGTGTCGCGATCGTAAGGATAAATTGGATGGAAGACTATTGTAGAAAATATTCAATAAAGAGTTAAGTGCCATTCTTTGTATTGCCTTGCTTTTTCATTTCATCCTCGTGGTCAGCAATGTCATGTATGTATTTTTCGAAATTATCCATATTATTTATTTGGCGATTTATTTTTTAAAAATCTGTTTAAAAAATCTTCTCGATTCATTGACGCTTGTTTTATTTCTCTTTTTTTCCTTCTATATTTTTATCAGGAACTGTTTTTTTAGTTTGTGGTTTTTCGGTTTTATTTTTAGATGATGACCAAGATTCAATCTCCATATTTTAAAAGATGAATTACTAAATATTTTTCTTCTTACGCATTTAACCACCGTATAAATTGTGGTCATTAATGTATTTTGAAATATCTTCTGGAATATATTTATTGTATTGCCAATCATGTTTTCTTATCAGCTCCCTTATTTTTGTACTTGATATTTTTATACTAGTTCCGTTGATGATGTCAACATTTTTTTTAGGAAAATCATTTGGTAAAATGTTACCCACTCTTTGGGAGACAACAAAGGTTTCTTTGTCTAAAATACTTGGGTTTTCATTGTACAAATTCATAATTCCATCAGAACCAATAAGTTGAGTTATGGAAACATCTTTTTTCGATTTTATTTCACTCATTATTTCATCTGTATACCTCCCCTTATTATCACTCAGTTCATTATCCAGTAGGATGATTGGCAATTCTATTTGGGTTTTCAAATAGGAAACAAACAATTTTCCTAAATTTACTCTATGTCTATACGATATATCTATGATTTTATCCCTGCGTTTTCCAGAAGGCATTATCCAAAGCTCATCAAACTCTTTTTTTTGCAGTGCTAACCTGATTATTTCAACATGACCATAATGTGGAGGGTTAAATGCACCTGGAAATAAAAGTACTTTTTTCATAATGTTGTGCGAAAGTAAAAAGAAAAATATTTTTTGAATGGTGTATTCATTGTTATATGATATGATTTGGTTTTTCAATTTTTCAAATAGATAACTATTCGAGGTATCTTATTTGTCCTTCTTAGTATTTATTCTGCACGAATCAATGAGCTTGATTGCGTCTTGGTAGCCAAGAAATCTACCACCAACAACCTGTTTGTCTGGTCTATCATCAAAATAATGTTCTCCAAAATCACGAATCTCTTTTTCTATTGTTGAATTTATTGTAATAGTTTCATTTGATAGTTGGCATAGAATTTTATGGTCTTCCTCACCATTCTCAACCGATTCGACCATGCCTATTGGCTCCACATCTATAGTATCTCCTGAAGTGAGTGATTTTGATGTTATCACGTAGCAATCAAGTTGATCTCCGTCGCCACTAATCGTATCTAACAAAAAACCATAGGCATAAGGATAGGGCTTGTACACTTTTTTTATTCCTATCTGTTCAAGTGTTTGCTCATTATAGATAGGTCTTTGATCTGTTCCCGCGTCTACTTCAATAAATGCTTTCATAAAATGTTGTTAGAAGTTTTTAAAAAATTTTGCTACAACTACTTATCACACAAACCTTTAACCTACCCCACCATTTTCATCGCCTCCTCAATTCTTTCTAGGGTCTTATCTTTCCCTAAAACCCAAGCACATTCAAAAGGGCTAGGACTTTTCTGTTGTCCTGTTAAAGCAACCCTTAATGGCCATAGCAATTCGCCCTTTTTTTCTTTTGCTACCTCCAGCAATTTATTTTCAAGAGATTGAATAGTGTATTCTTTCTCAGGGATATTATTTATAGTCTCTTTTGCTTTCTCTAGATTTTTAATAATAGTTTGATTATCCATATCTTTCCATTTTAGCAAATCCTTAGAATAATCAATTTTTTCCTCAACTAAATATTCTATATCTTCTAGTAATTCTGAAAGCTTGCTGATTCTTTCTTTTTGGATAGTGATGACTTTCTTTAGTTTTGTCTCATCCATGATTATATTTTGCTCTTTAAGATATTTTTTGGCGACTTTAAACAAATGATCAACGCTAATTGCTTTTAAATATTGAGAGCCTACCCAGTCTAGGTGCCCATAATCAAATTTGGCTCCGGCCTTATTAATTTTTTTGATATCAAATTGGTCAATTAGCTCTTGTTTAGAAAAAATTTCTTGAGTTGTTTTAGGATTCCACCCTAAAAGCGCGATATGGTTTAAAATTGCTTGGGGAAGATAACCCTTTTTGATAAAATCACGAATTCCCACATCGCCATCTCGTTTACTTAATTTCTTTCCGTTCATGTTGAGGAGTTGGGGCAGATGACCGAACTTAGGAATTTTCCAACCAAAGGCTTGATAAATTAAAATATGTTTAGGAGTTGAAGATAGCCACTCCTCTCCTCTTAAAATATGAGAGATTTTCATTAGGTGATCATCAACTACTACTGCTAAGTGATAAGTTGGATAACCATCAGATTTTAACAATATTTGGTCATCAACCAGCTTGTTTTCAATTGCTATTTTGCCTCGAATTAAGTCATTGAATTCGGTTGTTCCTTCTGCCGGCACGTTTAAACGGACAACGTAGGGTTCTTTTTTCCTTAATCTCTCTTCAATTTCGCTTTTAGGCAGATGGAGGCAATGTTTATCATACTTGGGAGCTTGTTTTCTTTTTTGCTGCTCTTTCCTCATTTTTTCCAATCGTTGAGGAGAACAAAAGCAGTAATAGGCCTGCCCTTTGTCAATTAGTTTTTGAACATATTTTCTAAAAATAGCTAATCTTTTAGATTGAATGTAATGTCCGTAATTTCCCTTTTCAACTATTTTATCCTGAGCATCTAAATCTATTCCTTCATCCCATTCAAGCCCAGCCCATTTTAACGATTTAATTAAATCTTCGGTTGCCTTTTCTACGAAACGATTACGATCAGTATCTTCTAAACGAACTATAAACTGGCCGTTATTTTTTTTGGCGAAAAGAAAATTAGTCAGGGCGGTACGTAGAGTGCCAATATGAGTAAAACCGGTAGGAGATGGAGCAATCCTAACTCGTATTTTGGGTGACTGGTTAGAAGAGTTTAAAGTTTTCATTTGTTTAACTCAATCGAAAAAAATTAAATAGAAAAAACTATCCCCTTATTACTGCAAAAGTAATATAGCTAATATAGGTGAGAATAAATATAGCTCCCTGCCATCTTTCTAGAGTACGCCTTTTCCCAATAAAAATAAAAATAAAAAGTAAAAAACTAGATAAAATGACCATCCCCAAATCAACATTACTATTAGTCTGAAAAGCTAGAGGGGCTACGGTGGCACTAATTCCTAAAACCCATAAGAGATTAAAGATGTTGGAGCCAACAATATTACCAATAGCAATTTCAGCATTTTTTTTGTAAGCGGCTACTGCCGAAGTGGCTAGTTCCGGTAGAGAAGTACCAATGGCTACAATAGTTAAACCAACCAAAGTCTTGCTTAACCCTAAAAGTTCAGCAAAATGAATAGCTCCATTAATAATCCACTTACCTCCAAGAGTTAGACCAACTAGGCCAATAACAATAAAAATGATTGATTTAAGAGTACTAAATTCTTTTATGTTATTCTTGTCCTTCCCACCTATTTTGGCTATTCCAAAGGTATAATAAATAAAAATAATAAAAAGCACGAATAAAACTAACCCGTCAATTCTAGAAAGAACGGAAATCTCCATTTTATCAATTAATAAATCGTTAGCTAGGACACCTACTAGCAGAGCAGCCAGTAATGAAAAAGGTATTTCTTTCCAAACGGTATTTTTTTTGATAGCTAGGGGATAAATTAATGCTGAAACTCCTAAAATTAAAAGAACATTAGAGATATTACTTCCAAAAACATTGGCGATGGCTAGTTCTGTTTCGCCGGATCCGGTAGCGAAAAGGTTAACCAGTAATTCTGGAGCAGAAGTTCCAAAGGAAACAATAGTAAGCCCAATAACTATATTAGAAATTTTCAATTTTTTAGCAACAGAGGCTGATCCATCAACTAAAAGACCAGCACCTTTAATTAAAGCTACAAAGCCTAAAACGAAAAGAACAGTAATTAACATTCAGATATATTAAAAATTAGGTGTTTAATTATTATCTTTCTCCTAGGATTACTTTGATTTCTTTTTTCCATATTGATAAATATTAAAAACTAAAAAGCAAATTCTTTTTGCAAATTTATTGTTATTATACTACCGTTTACCTTTTTGTAAAATTTTAATTTTATTTTATTTTTAAAATCTGCTATGCTTTGAAAGGAAAAATTTAATTATTAAACTAAAATTTATGGCTTATTCATTGGAAAATCCTAAGAGATTTAATAGGATACCCGATCATATTTTTGAGAGAATAGCATATAACGCTTTGAATATGATAGAGAAAGACAAAAAAGCCGAAGCCTTGAAAGTGTTAGAAGATGAAAAATTTAGAAAAAAAGCTACTCAATTCTGGGAAGGAAAATTTATTGGAGATGATTCAACAAAAGCCGAGATTGAATTGGCAAAGGGATTAAAAATAAGATTGGAAGAAGAGCTTAAAGACAATGATTTAACTTAATAAAGATTATAGATATTTTTTAAACTAAAAAAGCCCGCCTCACTATTTAAAAAAATAGATAAAGCGGACTTTTTTCAATTCTCTAAAGTAATATAATCTCCGTAAATTAGCTAAAAACAAATTAATTGCGGTAAACGATCTATTAGTAATGCTTGGCTGAACGTGTTACCACGCTTACACCTACATCCTATCAACCTCGTCATCTTCGAGGAGATCTAAGCCTAATCTTGGGTTGGGCTTCGCGCTTATATGCTTTCAGCGCTTATCCACATCCGACTATAGCTACCCAGCAATGCCCTTGGTAGGGACAACTGGTACACCAGAGGTCGATTCATCCCGGTCCTCTCGTACTAGGGATGAGATCCCTCAAGCTTTCTCGCGCCTATGGAAGATAGGGACCAACCTGTTTTACAACGGTCTGAACCCAGCTCGCGTACCACTTTAATTGGCGAACAGCCAAACCCTTGGGACCTGCTCCAGCCCCAGGATGTGATGAGCCGACATCGAAGTAGCGAACAGCCTCGTCTATATGAGCTATCGGAGGCTACCACTCTGTTATCCCCGGGGTAACTTTTATCTGCTGAGCTTCCGCGATCCTACGATCCACGGTCGGATCACTAAATCCCGCTTTCGCGACTGCGCGACCTATAAGTCTTGCAGTAAAGCCGGCATCTGCTTTTGCGCTATCAGTCCGATTTCCATCCGGACCTAGCCGACCTTTGTGAACGACTCCGTTACAATTTGGGAGTCGAGCGCCCCACTCAAACTACCCACCAGACACTGTTCCCGAGCTGGTGTTTAGTTACCTCTGGTAAATTTCACTGTTTCACATTTAATCAAGAAATCCCCAAAACATAGCTAAACATCAGCTCAAGGTTAGAACTACACGATTCACAGGGTGGTATTTCACTGATGACTCCATCTATCCCAAAGGATAAATCTCAAAGTCTCCCACCTATACTGAGCAATAAATTGTATAGATCAATGTCAAGCTGTAGTAAAGCTCCACGGGGTCTTTCCGTCTTTCCATAGGCAAACGGCATCTTTACCGCTACTGCAATTTCACCGGGTCCTTCGTTGAGACAGTCTCCAAGTCGTTACCCCATTCGTGCAGGTCTGAACTTACCAGACAAGGAAATTCGCTCTGTTTTGTTAATCTTTATGTCACCATAAAGCACGGACTATATCTTTCCGCTAAATTTAAGTCAAAAAATTTAGGCGGATTCAGCGTTTAGTCTCTGAGGATTCTAAAAATCTTTTTTAGTCTTTCCTGCTGATTATCTGGCACCTCGGATCTTTTCCGAGAATTACTGATAACTTTTTTACTTGGCATAGCTTTATAAAAATCTATGGAATAACTATACCATAGTAGTCTCAGATTTTCCAGATTTTCCAGCATATAGCTGAATGTTTTAGGACATCTTAATAATTTAAGATAGGCAGCGTTAATAATATAATTGTTCCAGTCCTTTTGGAATCTAAATATTAAATTCCAAAACCTTAGAACAATTATAGTTATTGCTGACGTTCACCGGGGCTTCAGAGATTGGCGTTAACCGCTCTCGTTAACCTTCCGGCACTGGTCAGGGGTCAGCCCCTATACATCCCCTTACGGGTTAGCAGGGACCTATGTTTTTGATAAACAGTCGCCCGGAGTCTTTAGCTGTGGCCGACGAATGTACTGAATGGTGAATCCGAACTAGATAATTATCTGGTTCGGATTGTATGTGGGTTATTAATATTTTATTATGCTTTCTAACAAAGCGTTGCTAGGGTGCATAAAACGGTGACAATCGTCCAAAGTAGAAAGCCTATTAAAGGCATCTCTGCTAGGCCAATTGCCGTGCTCATCATCTTCTTTGTTCTTCCTTTCATATTGATCCTCCTCCTCTAATTTCAATTTAAAAAACATAATTTACCCACACTTACCTTTTTTATTTTTTCTCCTTTCCTAAATCCATTTAGATTTCTTGGATTTAGATTTTAAAGTTCAATTCACCATTCAGTACACTGTCGGCAGGCCTTATCCCGAAGTTACGGCCGCTATTTTGCCGAGTTCCTTAACGAAGGTTCTCCCGTTCACCTTGGGCTACTCGCCCTACCCACCTGTGTTGGTTTAAGTACGGATTAAACCTAAATATTTTCACAAAGCTTTTCCAGGAAGTCTATTCGCTCGAATCTGTTCCACTTGCGTTTCACATTTTTCCGCACCTTTTAAAAAGATGAAGAAACGTCAAACCATTAAGACGCTCAAGTTAGCTGACTTCGCACTTTGCTACAACTTAGATTTAAGTCAAGGAATATTAACCTTGTGCCCATCGACTACGCTTTTCAGCCTCGCCTTAGGACCGACTAACCCTGGGCTGATTATCATCGCCCAGGAAACCTCAGGTTTTTGGTGGAAAGGAATCTAACCTTTCTTGCGGTTACTCATACCAACATTCTCTCTTCCATTAGCTCCACTAAAACTCACATTTTAGCTTCACAGCGCATGGAATGTTCTCCTACCCCGCCATACTCTAAAAAGAATATGACAGCCATAGTTTCGGTACTATGTTTGAGCCCCATTATATCTTCGGCGCGGAACGACTAGACTAGTGAGCTGTTACGCACTCTTTAAAGGAATGGCTGCTTCTAAGCCAACCTTCTAGCTGTTTAAGAAGTTCTACATCCTTTTCCACTTAACATAGATTAGGGACCTTAACTAATGGTCTGGGCTGTTTCCCTTTCGTAAATGAAGCTTAGCCCCCACTTACTGACTCGTTAGACTTGTATATTGGAATTCGGAGTTTGGTTGAGTGCCCTAGACAAAAGTCATGGATACTCATTCAGTGCTCTACCTCCAATACCAACTATCTAACGGCTATACCTAGATATATTTCGGAGAAAACCAGCTATCGCCGAGTTCGATTAGCATTTCACCTCTAACCACAGCTCATCCCAGCGTGTTGAACGGCGCTTGGGTGCGGACCTCCACCGCTTTTTAAGGCGGCTTCATCCTGGCCATGGCTAGCTCACTCGGCTTCGGGTCTGACCCTAACGACAGGGGGCGCCACTTAAGACTCGCTTTCGCTGCGGCTCTTCCGCCTAGACGGATTAACCAAGCCGTTAAAATCAACTCGTTGGTTCGTTCTGCAAAAAGCACGCGGTCACCGGCTCAAAAAAAACTTGAGCGGGCTCCCACTCGTTGTAAGCACACGGTTTCAGAAACTATTTCACTTCCCTTTCGGGATACTTTTCACCTTTCCCTCACGGTACTTGTTCACTATCGGTCACAAAGTGTATTTAGTCTTACCGGGTTAGTACCGGCAAATTCACCTGGAATTTCTCTAGTTCCAGGCTACTCAAGATAAAATAACTCAGAGTGATTAATTGTTTTCGCCTACAGGACTTTTACCTTCTAAGGTAAGCCTTTCCAGGCATTTTTGGCTAACAACTAATGCTTTTTACTCTGCCAATACTAAAAGTTGTAAAAGCACAATAAAATTATACTTTTACAATTTCAGTTCGGACGCTATTGAACTTATTACCCTCAGTAAAAACTGAGTTTGGACTTTTCCCCGTTCGCTCGCCGCTACTTAGGGAATAACTATTGTTGTTTTTTCCTTCGGCTACTAAGATGTTTCAATTCGCCGAGTATGCTTTTTACTCCTATGTATTCAGAGTAAAATTCTATTCAAAAATGAATAGAGGGTTTCCCCATTCGGAAATTCCCGGATCAAAGCTTGCTTGACAGCTCCCCGAGACTTTTCGCAGCCTGCTACGCCCTTCATCGCCACTTTGTACCAAGGCATCCACCATATGCTCTTATAACCACAATTTATTAGTGTTTTTAGCTAATTCACAAAGATTATTTGTAAATTAATTGCAATCACTTAAATACCATTTTGCCTAATAATTGTTTTTAACCACAATCTCCAAACAACTATTATTAAAATAAATTGTTAAAGTCCATTATGTGGCCTAAAAGGTAGTTTTTAAAAATAAAAACCGCTTTTCAAGCCGCTAATTCTTTAAAATAAATTAGACCCAAAAACTAGCCAAGGAACAGCTCTTAATAAATTCTCAATAAAATAATACTATAAAAATTATTATAGCAATAAATAAGTTAGTGTCAACTGAATGTAAACCAACCTCTAATCTCTAAATTAATAAATAGACAATTCAGAGCTTATAATTTCTTTATCCTCTCCGCCTCTTCTTCAACACCTTAAGCTTAACAAGCTCTTTTTTTAATCTAGCCTCCGCTTCAACGGTAGCAACTTTAGAAATATTTTCTTTATTTTTCAAAGCCTCTTCGGCTTCTGCCTTAGCTTTTAAAATTAATTTTTCGCTCATCTCTTCAACCCTATCAGCCGAGTTGGCAAAGATACTCACTTCGTCATTATCTACCTCTACGAATCCTTCCGTGGTAACCAAAAATGATTTTTCACCCCCGGCTTTCTTTTTTAGGTAAATTTCCCCAAGGCTAATAACCCCCACTAACGATTCATGCCCGGGCAGAATGGTAATCTGACCTACCGTGGTTGGAAGAGTTATTTGACTTATTTCTTCACTGTAAACTACTTTTTCTGGAGTAACTATTTTAAACTGGATTGTCTTTGAATCTTCAGACATAAAAATTTAAAATTATAGAAAATTTAAAATTATTTCTTTTTCTCTTGTGCCTTTTTATTCCCATTCTCTTTTCTTTTATCCTTACCATTTTTATCTTTCTTTTTTATCGGCTCGGCAATACTCCCCTGCATATAGAAATCCTGTTCGTTTTTGTCGTCATAGCGACCTTCTAGAATTTCCTTAAAACTTCTCACGGTATCTTCTCTTTTAACGTAAACTCCGGGAGTTCCAGTAAATTGTCTAGCAACCTGAAATGGCTGAGAAAGGAATTTCTGAATTTTGCGAGCTCTATTTACAATTAGTTTATCTTTGTCGGATAATTCATCCATACCCAAAATAGCAATAATATCTTGTAAATCTTTGTAGCGTTGTAAAACTCGTTGAACCTCAAGAGCCACTTCATAATGTTCTTTACCAACTATGTTTGGATCTAGAATAGAAGAGCTAGAATCTAATGGATCAACCGCTGGATAAATTCCCAATTCTGTTAAAGAACGAGAAAGAGTAACCGTTGAGTCAAGATGGGAGAAAGTTGTGGCGGGGGCTGGATCGGTCATATCATCGGCTGGCACATAAATTGCCTGGATGGAAGTAATGGATCCTTTTTTGGTAGAAGTAATTCTTTCTTGTAACAATCCCATTTCTTCTGCCAAGGTTGGCTGATAACCAACCGCCGACGGAATTCTTCCTAAAAGAGCTGATACCTCTGAGCCAGCCTGAGTAAATCGGAAAATATTATCAATAAAGAGAAGAACATCTTTTCCAGCTTGATCTCTGAAATATTCAGCCATAGTAAGTCCAGTTAGTCCTACCCTGGCCCTTGATCCAGGAGGTTCATTCATTTGTCCAAACACTAAAGTAGTGTTAGCTAAAACTCCAGATTCTTCCATTTCTCTATAAAGATCATTCCCTTCTCTGGTTCGTTCTCCTACTCCAGCAAAAACTGAGAAGCCACCATGCTGAGAAGCAATATTGTGAATCAATTCTTGAATAATTACCGTTTTACCAACACCAGCTCCTCCAAACAGTCCTACCTTGCCACCCTTCATAAAGGGACAAATTAAATCAATAACCTTTATTCCTGTTTCAAAAACTTCTACTTTGGTTGATTGATCGGTAAATTTAGGGGCTGGACGATGGATAGGTAGAGTTTTTTCTTGAGAGACTTCTCCCTTTTTATCAATGGGGTTGCCCAGAACATCAAACATTCTTCCTAAGGTTGGTTCTCCGACAGGGACAGTTATTGGTTTGCCAGTATCAATTACTTCCATCCCTCGCTTTATTCCGTCCGTAGATCCCATAGCTACGGTCCGCACCCTTTCGGCTCCTAAATGTTGCTGGACTTCAAGCACCAATTTTCCTTTTTCTAATTTAATCTCTAAAGCATCTAAAATAGCGGGAAGTTTTTCTCCAAAAAGAACATCTACCACTGGTCCGATTACTTGAACAATTTTACCGGTCATAAGGTTAAGTTAAAAGTTAAGGTTAAGTTATAAAGTTCATAAATGATAAAAAATAATTTTCAATTTTCAATTCACAATTTACAATTAAGGAATATCTTTTTTACGGTCATTCCCGCGAAGGCGGGAATCCCGAACAAATTGAGAAAGATTTAATTTTGTTTGTAGAGACGGGTTTCAAACCCATCTCTACTCCAAGGCTACCATACCTCCGCTAATTTCTGCCAATTCTGAAGTAATAGCTGCCTGCCTAGCTTGGTTATATTGTAAATTAAAATTATAAATCATGTCGGTGGCTGTATCGCTAGCATTTTTCATGGTGAGCATTCTCGCTGAAAATTCAGAAGCCTGAGACTCTAGGAAGGCTTGATAAATCTGACCTCCTACTATTTTAGGTAAAATAATATCTAAAATCTTTCTTCGGCTTGGCTCAAAGGTGTAATATTTTTGGCTTACTTCCTTTCTAACTTCTTCCATTCCTCCTTTTTCTGGGCCCTCGTCACCCAATTCTTCCAATTGTTTCTCTAAATCCTTTCTTGAAATTGGAAGAACTTGCCTTAAACGAGGTTTATTGGATACCGTTGAAATAAAATCGGTATAAGCTACGATAACTTTATCATATTTTTTTTCGATATAACCATCAATGGCTATTTTAGCAACTGGGTCTAAATCACCAAGGGATGATTGTTCGTTTAACTCGGTAAAAGAAGCGGTTAAATTTTGACGAGCCTTTAGCATTTCTTCTTGTCCCTTTTTCCCTACGGCGATTATGTCAATCTCCGCCTCGGCAATATCAATTCTTGGCAAAAACTTTTTCCCCCAAATTCTGTTAACCATCATATTGTAAGGATCTTTAATGTTGGAAAGAACCTTACGGGTTAATTGATAATTTAACCCTCCACACAATCCTTTATTGGAAGTAATCAAGATTATGCAAATTTTTCTAGCATCACGAAGTACTAAAAGAGGATGAGCCGTTTTTACCGATTCTGTTATTCTAGTTAAAATCTCCCAAGCTGTTTGACTATATTCACGCGTAGATACGGCATGGTCAATAATCCGCTTCATTTTTGAAGCAGCTATCATTTCCATCGCCTTAGTAATCTTCTTGGTGCTTTTAATTGATTTTAATCTAGCGCGTAATTGCTTGGTATTAGCCATTATAGGAATGTCTATTGTTAAACTCTTCGTTTGATAAAATTAATCTTTACTCTTTTGAGGCGCTGTCATGTCCCCTTCTTTAACTTGGCTTTTTACAAAATCTGCTAAAACTTCCTTAATTTTCTGGTGGCTTTTATCATCTAAGATTCCTTCTTTCTCTATCTTTTCAATAACTTTATTCAACTTTATTTCAGCAATTTCTAGCCATTGTTTTTCATACTCTTTTACTTTATCTACCTTGATTTTATCAAAAGCTCCTTCATTGGTTGCTAAAACGGAAAGCATTTGATGAGACATCTTCATACCATCGCCTTGGTCCTGCTTAATAATTTCCGTTAGTCGTTTTCCTCTTCTGATTTGCTTCTTGGTAGTTTTATCTAGATCTGAAGAAAATTCAGCAAAGGTTGCCATTTCTCGAAATTGAGCTAAATCCAAACGCATTTTACCAGCCACTGTTTTAACTGCTTTAGTTTGAGCAGCTGATCCTACCCTAGACACAGAGAGACCAATATTAATTGCCGGCTTAATCCCTTGATGAAAAAGATCCGATTCTAAATAAATCTGTCCATCCGTGATAGAAATTACATTAGTAGGAATATAGGCAGAAACATCACCCGCCTGAGTTTCAATGATGGGTAGGGCAGTCAAGGTGCCACCTCCACTTTTCTCTCCTAGACAAGCAGCTCGTTCTAATAATCTGGAATGGATATAGAAAATATCTCCCGGGTAAGCTTCTCTTCCCGGTGGCCTTCTTAATAAAAGAGAAATTTGACGATAGCTCCAGGCGTGCTTGCTTAAATCATCATAAACAATCAAAACATCCTTGCCTTGATCCATAAAATACTCTCCAATAGCACAACCAGCGTAAGGAGCAATATAAGAAAGGGCTGCTGGCTCAGAAGATCCAGCCAAAACAATAATCGTATGTTTTAAAGCGTCTTTCTTCTCTAGTTCAGCCACGATTCTAGCCACTTTTGATTTTTTCTGACCGATAGCTACATAGATACAGATACAATTTTGTCCCTTTTGATTAATAATTGCATCAATAGCAATGGTTGTTTTCCCCGTTTGTCTATCTCCAATTATTAATTCTCTTTGTCCTCTACCAATAGGAATCATTAAATCAATGGCTTTAATACCAGTTTGCAAAGGAGCAGTAACCGGTTTTCTGGCAATAACGCCCGGAGCAATTTTTTCAACAGGATAAAATGTTTTACTGGTAATTTCTTCTTTATTATCCAGAGGACGACCCAAGGGATTAACCACCCTGCCAATCATTTTGTTGCTCACTGGAATTGATAAGACCTTGCCGGTAGATTTAACAATATCTCCAGCTTTAATTTTGGAAGAATCACCTAGAATAATTGCCCCCACATTGTCTTCCTTCAAATTTAAAACAACTCCATAGATATCATTTCCAAAATCTAAGAGTTCCGAATTCATTGCCTCAGGCAACCCAGAAATGACAGCTACTCCATCTCCTATCTCTACAATTTCACCGATTGCCTCAGCCGTTGTCTCTGTTTTTAACTGGCTAATTTCTTTTTTTAAAAACTCAATGATTTGATCTTTTTGAGAAGCCATATTCTAATTTAAACTATTTAAAATTTCCGTTTGCTCTTAATTATTTCTTAAATTTTCTTTAAGTTTTTTAAGAACGGAAGAAATTGATGAATCTATTAAATGATGTCGAAAAATAAGTTTTGTTCCTCCTAGCAACTTGGAATCTTTCTTGGAACTAACCAGTATTTGTTGCTGAGGATTTCTTGTTTGAATGATCTTTTCAATTTTTTCCTTTGGATTCAAGCCTGCATATTTTACAAAAGCTTTTAGAGAAAAATTCTCGTTTGATGAATAGTATTCCTCAACATAATTGATTATAAATTGTAAATTTTTCAACTGATGGTGTTTTCTTAAAAGATCTATAAAATTCCTACTTATTTTTTCCGTTGCCATTTTTTCTCTAGATGATTCTTCAACTAATTCGCATAAAGCAACAGCATATTTTCTAGCGGTAATGGTCATGAGCCTATTTTATGATTAACAGAATCTATTAATTCTTGATCTAGTTTTTTCCGATCAACATCTTGTAAATTTCTTTGAATAACTTTTTCTGACAAAGTTATTACTAGCTCTCCCAATTCTTTTTTAGCTTCGTCAATTAAACCTTTTCTCTCTTGTTTAACCATTTCCTTGGCCTCTTTTTTAATTTCTTCAGATTCCGCAATAGCTTCTCGTCTTATTCTCTCCCTGTCTTTATCCATTTGGATTTTAGTATCTTTAATAATTTGAGTAGCTTCTTTTTCCGATTGAGTAATTTTTTTCTCAATCTCTAAACGTACATTTTCCATTCTTTTATTTATGGCATCCGCTTCCCTCAAACTTTTCTTAATTTTCTTTCTTCTTTTTTCCAAAACATTAAGAATTGGTTTATAGAGAAAATAGTAAAGGATAGCCAATAAAAGAGAGAAATTAATAATTTGGGCAATAAGAATTTTCCAGTCGATCCCTAATTTTTCTATTAGTTCCATACTTTAAAATAATTAAATACAAGCGGTAGTAGCGAGCTCGAAACTCGCTACTACTTAGGATTTTACTTAATTTGTTTTACCTTAAACAAATTTAATGATAAGGGCTACCACTAAAGCGTAAATTGCGATTGCCTCTGCAAAAGCGATAGCTAGAATCATAGCTCCTTGAATTTTAGAAGCTGCCTCAGGATTTCTGCCAATTGCTTTCATAGCCTGTTGTGCTAAAAATCCAATAGCAATTGATGGGGCAACTCCTCCAAGCGCTATGGCTAGGGCGCTAGCTAGGTCTTTCATCTGAAATCCTGTTTCTACTACTTGTTTTGCTTCTTCCATTGTAGCTTAAATTAATAATTATTTATTTAATAATACATCTTATGCTTATGCTTGGGAATGAGCCTCAGTGGCCATTTTAATAAAGACCAAAGAAAGCATGGTAAATACCAAAGCTTGAATAAAGCCTACAAAAATTTCTAATCCGTAAAAGGGTAAGGGGGCAATATAAGGAGCTAACATAGTCATTACTACCAATAAAACTTCTCCGGCGAAAACATTGCCAAAAAGTCGAAAACTGAAAGAAATAATTTTAGCAGTTTCACCAACTATCTCTAAAATTCCTACAAAAAAATTAACCGGATTTGAGAAATCAAAGAATTTTTTTAAGTAACTAAAGGTTCCCAGGCTAAACATACCGAATATTTGAGCTAAAAGGACTGAAATAATTGCCCAGCTTAAAGTGGCATTCAGATCTGAATTGACACTTCGAAAAATTGGCACAAAGACTTCATGGCCATTCTCAATTTCGTTGAAACCAATTGAGCCTATCCCCGGTAAAAGTCCAAACCAGTTAGAAATGATTATAAAAATAAAAAGAGTAGCCAATAGAGGAAAATATTTTTTAGTTTTTTTTCTATCTTGCCAAACTGTATTGAAAAAATTAAAAAGCCCTTCAATAATGAGCTCTAATAAGTTTTGGATACCATGAGGGACTGTTTTTATTTTTCTGGTTCCGAAATAAGCCAAGAGGGCTAATAAAATTACCACTATCCAGCTGGTAAGTAAGGTATTGGTTATAGGAAATCCTCCTAACTCAAATAATTTTTCGGCTGATAAAGAAATATGCATCGGGCTTGAAGACTAAAAAGTTTTAATAAAAAACCTCGCGTTCTATTTGGCCACGCACTATCGTAAAAATCCTCGTTATTAAAATTTATTCAAAATATTTTCTAAGTTTTACCACTAAAAAAATGCTTGAAAAGATAATTGCTAAAAGGACTAATAATAAAAGTAAGAACGGTTCTGAATTAAATCTATTGTCTAACCATCTACCCAGCACTACCGCTCCAACTAATGGTATAACTATAACATAGCCCAAAATAAACGCAACTTCCGAAATTCCTATTTCTCCAAGCTTGTCTTCCGTTTTCTTTTTATTGTTGGAAATTTTCATTAAAATTTATCCCTTTCTTTGTTTCCACCACACTAACAGTGGCGAAGCTAAAAAAATTGAAGAGTAAGTTCCAGAAATTATTCCCGCCATTAGAGCCAATACAAAATAGAAAGTACTTTGTCCTCCAAAGAATAAGATACAAGTCAGCACCGCTAAAGTTGTCATTGAGGTGTTGATTGAACGCACCAAGGTTTCATTCACGCTTTTATTGACCACTTCACCAAAATTTCTATCGCCACTCTTTAAAACATTTTCTCTAATCCTATCAAGAATAACAATAGTGTCATTAACTGAATAGCCCAAAATAGTTAATAGGGCAGCAATAAAAAAGGTGTCTATCTCTACTCCACTAAAGTGTCCTAAAACAGCAAATAATCCTAGAGTAATTAAAATATCATGCATTAAGGCAATAATGGCAACAATTCCATAACGAAATGATTCATACTTGTTAATTTGGCTAGAAACCCCTCTAAACGCCCAGGCAATGAAAGCAATAATGGCCAACAGAACTATTACTCCAGCCACCTTGGATTTCTCTCGCAATTCTTTACCAATAGAAGGACCAATAGAATCAAATTTTACTTCGGCGACTAATTCTTTACCATCTTCAGCTAAATGCTCTTGAACTTCGGCCGTTTTTTCCTTTATTTTTTTTAATGCTTTTTGATGAGTCTTCTCGTCCATAGCTTTTAATTTCAGAATAACTTCTCTTTCCCCGATTTTTTGAATAGTAACTTTTCCATATTTTTCAGAATTTTCAGTATCAGTTACTCCTAAAACAGTTTCTTGAGCATTATTCTCTTCAGTATTTGGGCTAAAATCACTCAAGGCTTTCTCTATTTGTTCGTTGGTGAGTCTTTCTTTCGAAAATTCAAGTCTCATTAAGGATCCTCCAGTAAAATCAACCCCTGGTTTTAATCCCCAAACAATTAAAGCCAAGATACTCAAACCTACTAATATTGAGGACAAAGTGAACCAGATCTTATTTTTAGCAATAATATTCATATTTAATTAACTTATTTTTTGCGCTTAAAACCAATGACCAATTTATCTTTCAAGAATATCTCTAAAAATTCTAAAATATTTCTAGTAACAAAAACTGCCGTAAACATACTCAAAGTAATTCCAATTCCTAAAGTAATTGCAAAGCCCTTAACCATTCCGGTACCTAAGCTTGTTAAAACTACACAAGTAATTAGGGTTGATATGTTTCCATCTCTAATGGATGGCCACGCCCTCTTAAAGCCGTTGCTAATCGCTAGCTTAACGGAACGTCCTTCTTTTAATTCTTCCTTAATGCGTCCAAAAATAAGGATGTTAGCATCCACCGCCATTCCTACCGAAAGAATAAAACCGGCAATGCCCGAAAGAGTTAAGGTAATTCCTAAAATTTTAAAAACGGCCACGATAGCAACGGCATAAAAACTTAAGGAAATAACCGCTACCAATCCGCAGATTAAATAAAAAGTTAGCATAAAACCAGAAACTAAGCTTATTCCAAGTAAGCCAGCCGTTAAACTTTTCTTCAAGGAAGATGCTCCTAAGGAAGCTCCTACTTTTTCTTGGCTAATCAATTCAATTGGAACCGGTAAAGCTCCAGCATTTAATCTTTTAGCCAATTCCTTGGCCTCGGTGATATCTCCAGAACCAGTGATAACCGCTCTTCCGTCGGCAATAACGGTTTGGACAACTGGAACGGTAATAGGTGCTCCGTCTAGAAAAATAGCTAATCGTTTACCAACATTTCTTTCGGTAATCTCCCTAAACATCTTCTTTCCTTCATCATCAAACTGAAGAGAAACTTGAGGCTCTTGAGTATTTTGATTAAAAATAACCGCTGCTTGCTTTAAATTTTTTCCAGTAAGCGGAGTTAATTTAAATGGCTGAGTAGCAACTTCTTTTTTTGTTTCGTCAACAGTTTTAAATAAAATGTGGCTTATTTTAACTTCTTGCTGGCCATCAATTTCTCTCTCGTCAGTTTTCTTAAGAAGATGATAGCCAAATTGAGTTTGAACTAGATTTGGCCAAACAGAATCTTTAGTAAAGTCTTTGTTGAAAGCCACTTCTTCAAATTCGGGTACCATAGCTTCTTTTCCGAAGAATCCTAAATCTCCACCTTGGTCTTTGTTGGCAACATCGGCAGAATTTTCCTGAGCAAGTTTAGCAAAATCTTCACCGTCTAAAGCTTTCCCCAAAATAGCTTCTGCCTGAGTTTTGCTTTGCTGATTGGTTTCTTTAGCTATTTCTTGTTCTTCTGGAGTTAATTGTAGAGCTTCTTCATCATTTTCTTCCCGAAAATCAAGCACAGGGGTTTCGCCTATCATGGCGATAGCTGCCTCAACATTAGTAACCCCTGCCAAATCTACAATGATACGATATTCCTCACCAGATTTATTGGTTAAAATTTGAGGTTCAGAAACTCCATAAGCGTTAACCCTTCTTTCAATAACGTCTCGAATACCACTCAAGCTTTCTGTCAAACTATCCGAAGGAATACTTGACATATCCGCCCGATAAACCAGGTGAGCTCCTCCTTGCAAGTCAAGTCCCAACTTTATTTTTAATTCCCTTAAGGTTTGACCGACAGGCTTTCCCAACAAATTAAAATCTGGCATTTTGGGTGAAGCCACGGCTCCAGCAACTAAAGTTAATAGAATTATAGCTAGAATGTTAAGATAAATTTTTTTATTCATACTTTATACTTTCTTTCCACAACACTTTTTATACTTTTTACCACTGCCACAGGGGCAAGGGTCATTCCGACCAATTTTTTCAGCTTCCCTGATTGGGATAGCCGTTGTTTCCTCCGCCTCAGCAGAGCTTCCTGCGGATTCCTTAACTTCATTGTTTTTAAAAAATCCACTGCGGTTGGCATCTGCTCCTTTTAATTGGAGATTAGTGGGCATTTTACTTTCTTTTCCCAAGACTGGTTTAGACTCTGCTTTGTCTTGAACCCCCTCATTGCCCTCTTGGCTCTTAGACGCAATTTGAATTTTAAAGAGGGTCTCTACTGTATTTAGGCGAATATTTCCTAAAAAATTCTGAAACATATCAAAACCTTCTTTCTTATATTCTACCAGTGGATCTCGTTGACCGTAGCCCCGCAATCCGACTCCCTCTCTTAAATATTGCATATTATCTAAATGTTCCATCCATAAAGTATCGGAAGTTCTTAGCATAACTGCTCTTTCTAATTTTCTCAAGGCGTCGGATCCAATTACAGCTTCCTTGGCTTGATAAACCTTAAGAGCATAGTTAATAATTTCCTTCTTAAGTTGCTCTTGCTTCTCCTTAATATCTATTTGCTGATCTTTGACAATTTTCTCTAATTTTTCTTTCAAGGTTTTTCCAGCAGTAAAAAGCGATTGACAATATTCAAAAATCTCCTGAAGATTCCAATTCTTTGCATCTTCTGCTCGAGTATGAAAAGAAACAAAATCACCAACCACTTTTTCCATTGTGTTCAGTAGCTCATTTTTTTCAACAAGCCCTAAAAGGTTGCGCCGTCTTTTTTGATAAATAGTTTCTCGTTGATGATTGATTACATCATCGTATTCTAGGACATGTTTTCTAATATCAAAATTAAAGCCTTCAATTTTCTTTTGAGCTGATTCAATAGAACGACTAATGAGTTTATTTTCAATGGGCTGATCTTCTGGTAAGCCTAAGGTGTCCATAATTTTTTTAATCTTTTCCGAACCAAATCGCTCCATTAATTCGTCTTCTAGGGAAACATAAAACTGAGAACTACCTGGGTCTCCCTGTCTTCCAGAACGACCTCTAAGCTGATTATCAATGCGCCGAGCTTCGTGGCGTTCAGTGCCAATAATATGCAGACCTCCTGCTTTCACTACTCCTTTTCCCAATTTAATATCGGTTCCTCTTCCAGCCATATTGGTAGCAATGGTTACCACTCCAGATCTTCCCGCCCGAGTAATAATTTGAGCTTCTCTTTCGTGATTTTTAGCGTTTAAAATTTCATATTCAACACCTTCCCGGTCTAGATATTTGGATAGGGTTTCTGATTTATCTACCGAAATGGTCCCTACTAAAACTGGTTGCTTCTGCTGATGCCTAGCTTTAATGTCTGCCACTATAGCATTAAATTTTCCAGCTTCATTTTTGTAAATCTTGTCTGGATAATTAATTCTAATCATTTTCTGGTGAGTGGGGATGCTCAAAACATCTAATTTATAAACTTTAGAAAATTCTTCCGCCGAAGTAAGAGCAGTACCGGTCATACCGGATAGTTTTTTATAAAGACGGAAATAATTCTGAAAAGTAATGGTTGCCAGAGTTCGGCTTTCCCGTTGTACTTTAACACCCTCCTTAGCCTCTAAAGCTTGATGGAGCCCCTCAGAAAAGCGACGACCAGGCATTAATCTTCCCGTAAAGTCATCCACAATCATCACTTCTCCATCTCTTACTACATACTGTTTGTCTTTTTTGAAAATAGCATGGGCCTTTAAGGCCTGATGTAGATGATGCACGTAACGCATCTGCCCAGATAAATAAAGATTATCAATCCCTAGAATCTTTTCCACCTTACTAATTCCTTTATCGGTTAAAGTAACCGCCTGCATTTTTTCATCAATATTGTAATCTTTATCTAAAATCAATTTAGGAACAACTTTCGCAAATTTTAAATAAAGCTTGGTAGATTCTGCATCAGGAGCAGAAATGATAAGCGGAGTTCTAGATTCATCAATCAAGATATTATCAACTTCGTCCACCACGGCAAAATTAAGATAATCCTTTCGAAACATCTTGGTTTGGTCTTGATCTTTATTTTCTTGCCCTTGTTTTTTCTTTTCCTCTTTAGCTAGAGCTTTAAGATCTCTAATTTGAACCGTTTGCTCAAGACTAGGTGCCATATTGTCACGCAAATAATCAAAACCGAATTCATTATTGGTTCCATAAGTAATATCAGCACGATAAGCTTCTTGCCGAGTAACTGGTCGGAGATTTTCATATTCAATGCTAGCCTCATCGGTATCTGAAGCTACTTCTTGATCGTAAAAGTAAGCCGTATCATGCTGAACACAGCCCACCGAAAGTCCTAGAAAACTATAAACGGTTCCCATCCAATTGGTATCTCTGCGAGCTAAATAATCATTAACCGTGATAATGTGAACCCCTTTTCCTTCAAGGGCGTTAAGATAAACTGCGAAAGTAGCCGCTAAAGTTTTTCCTTCACCGGTCTTCATTTCAGCAATTTTTCCTTGATGCAGAGCAATACCTCCAAGTAGCTGAGTATCGTAAGCCCGTTGTCCAATGGTTCTCTTACCAGCTTCTCGGCAAACCGCAAAAGCTTCTGGCAAAAGTTTATTTAGTGACTCTCCCTGTTTAATCCTTTGCTTGAATTCGGAAGTTTTTTCTTTAATCTGTTCGTCGGATAGTTGCTTAAACTGTTTTTCCCATTCATTTATTTTGACAATCCAAGGCTGAATTTTTTTTAACTCCTTGGTATTGGGGTCACCAAAAACGCTGGATATTTTAGATAAAAAACTCATAATTAAAATCAGTTACTGGTCAATCTTCCAGATTATTAATTAAAACCTAGCTCCTTCGTCGATAGAAAACTTTTTCTTAATACTAATGGCTCCCCTTCTTTCAATGGTTTGACGCTTCTCTTTCTTTCTTCTGATTTGATCACTTAATCCGTCACGCGCTAAATCAAAAGCTGCCTTGATTGTTTTAGCCTTAGCGTCTCCAATGTAACGGGAGCCAGGGACTCTAAGCTGAATCTCTACTCGATAAATTCCTCTTTTATCTTTTTCAATCTCCATTTCAATACTTACCGTTTGATTTTTAAAATACTTTTGCAACTTTGCAATCCTTACTCGGATATAATGTTTAACTTTTTCCTTCACCTTCAATCCATTTAGATAGAATTTAACTTTCATAGTTTTTTTGATTTAAACTTAAAATTAAAATTGAATTCCATTTTTATACTATTACAATAAAAATTTATTTACAAATAAAATAACAACTTTCATTCCCGCTTTTTTAAATTAGGGTTACCTTCTTTGTAAAAATCCTCTAAACTTATTAGAAAGATTGTCGAATATGACTTAAGAGACCCGCCTAAACTAGCAGGGATTCTGAGCAAATTTAAAAGACTCGAACATAATTGGTCATTCCCGTCTCCGCGGGAATGACATATCTTAAGGTTTTTTCTAGATATACCAAGATTCCTGTCGAAATTTATCTTATACTTGATGTGGGGAAGGAAAAAACATGCTGTAATAAAACTTTTTTAAATTTCCAGAAAAATAAGCTCTACCACTAATTTTTGAAAAATGATAACTTTTATGTTATAATAACCAAGTTATGAAAAAAATTATTATTCGCGGAGCACGAGAACATAATCTCAAGAATGTCAACCTCAAATTACCTCGGGGCAAGTTTATTGTTTTTACAGGAGTTTCTGGTTCAGGCAAATCAACTCTAGCCTTTGATACTATTTTTGCTGAAGGTCAAAGACGCTATCTTAAAAGCCTTTCTAGTTATGCCCGTCAATTTCTAAGCCAGGTAGGAAAGCCAGACATGGATTTAATAGAGGGTCTTTCTCCAACTATATCTATAAATCAAAAGACTGTTGGGCGAAATCCTCGTTCTACCGTAGGAACCGTCACGGAAATATACGATTATTTAAGGCTTCTCTTTGCTAAAATAGGCACCCCCTTTTGCCCTCGTTGTGGAACAGAAATTAAAAAAAATTCGTTAGAAGAAATAATTAAAGAGATCTCAAAAGAATTTAGAGAGCGTGCTCAAATTCAAATCTATGCCCCAGTAAATTGTAAAACAAAAGAAGAATGTCAAACCGTTTTGGGTAATCTTTATGAACAAGGTTTCGCTAAAGTCATTATCAATGGAGAATTAGTAAAGCTCTCTACTTATCGTTTTCTGCAATTCAAAAATCCTGCTCCTTACAAAATGAAAGTTTTAATAGATGAATTAAAACTTAATTCTAAAAATTCGGGGAAATTGGCCGAAAGTCTTGAGCGCGCCTTAAGAACAGGGAAAGAAAAAGTTGTAATCACCCAAGGTAAAAAAGTTAAAAGCTTTGGCCGAAATATGAAGTGTCCCAATTGTGGTTACCGTTTGAAAAAAATTGAGCTAAATTCTTTTTCTTTCAATAGCCCTAACGGAGCTTGTCCCGTTTGTAACGGTCTTGGAAAACAAATGCAGGTATCTCTTAAGCTAATAATGCCTGACCTTTCTAAAACCATAGGTCAAGGGGGAATTTTTCCTTATAGTTATCGTCGTAATAAATATTTCATTCAATTTGTTAATTCAGCGGCTAGAGTTCTAGACATTTCTTTGAATACTCCCTTAGGAAAAATTCCCCGATCCCAACTTAATAAATTACTTTTGGGGAAAGGAAAACCAATAGTTATAAAAATTAAAGAGGCTCATCACCCTACTAAGGCTCAAGCCGTTACTTTCCCTGGAATAATTAAGTATCTAGAAAATTATTATCACAACACTGAATCTAAACAAATTAAAAAAGAGATTGAGAAATATATGATTAAGAGAACTTGTCCTGCTTGCCATGGAGCTCGTCTTAAGCCTGACAGTCTTCTTATAAAAATTAAAGGAAAAAATATAAGCGAAATTGCTAATCGCTCTATTAAAGATTTAATTAAGTTTTTCCGCACGCTCAAGTTTACTCAGGGGCAAGAGCTGGTTGCTAAACGAATCAAACAAGAAATAGTTAGCCGTCTGACTTTTTTAAATAATGTAGGATTACCGTATTTAACTTTAGATCGTTCTTCGGCTACTTTGGCAGGAGGTGAATTTCAAAGAATTCGTTTAGCCAGTCAAGTTGGAACAGAGTTGACAGAAGTAATCTATATTTTAGACGAACCTTCCATCGGCCTACACGCTAGAGATAACAAAAAATTATTGGCTATTCTAAAAAAATTAAGAGATGCCGGCAATACAGTCATTGTTATTGAGCATGACAAGGAAACCATGCTTAACGCTGATTGGCTGACCGACATTGGACCTGAAGCTGGAGAAAACGGTGGTAGAATTATAGAAAATGGTCCGTTGAAAAAAGTTTTACGGAGTAAAAAATCGCTAACGGTTCAATATTTAAAGGGAGAGATTAAAGTTGAGATTCCTCGCAAAAGAAGAACTCCTTCTAAAAAGAAGCTGATTATTTCGGGAGCTCAAGAGCATAATTTAAAAAATATACAAGTAGAAATACCTTTGGAGGTTATGACTTGTATTACGGGAGTTTCCGGATCGGGGAAGTCAACTCTAGTTAATAATATTATTCACCGTAAACTGGCTAATTATTTTTATCATTCCATTGCCCAACCGGGAAAACATAGGAAAATAGAAGGATTGCAATTTATTGATAAAGTTGTAGGGATAGACCAGTCACCTATTGGACGCACTCCCCGCTCTAATCCGGCAACTTATACCAAGGTGCTTGCTCCCATCAGACAACTATTTGCCTCCACTCCGGCTGCTCAAATTAAAGGATTTACTCCCGGTCAGTTTAGCTTCAATATGACAGGTGGTCGTTGTGATAATTGCCAAGGGGCAGGATTTCTAAAAGTAGAAATGCAATTTTTGCCAGATGTTTATGTACCTTGTGATGTTTGTAAGGGGAAACGTTTTAAAAAAGAAATTTTAAAGGTAAACTATCAGGGAAAGAATATAGCTGATGTTTTAGCAATGACGGTCAATGAGGCTGCTCGATTTTTTTATCAGACACCTCAAGTTTACAACATATTAGCGGTAATTCAAGAAGTGGGTCTGGGTTACATTAAACTAGGACAATCGGCCACCACTCTTTCTGGGGGAGAAGCTCAGCGAATTAAGTTAGCTTCTGAACTGGCCAAGAAACCAACCAATAAAACTTTCTACATTCTGGATGAGCCGACAACCGGCCTTCATTTTGAAGATATTAAAAAATTGCTAACCGTTATCCAAAAATTGGTTGATCAAAAAAATACCGTTTTAATGATTGAGCATAATTTAGATGTTATAAAATCAGCCGATTGGATTATTGATCTTGGGCCAGAAGGTGGCGAACAAGGTGGTAAAATTGTTGCTCAGGGAGCACCAGAAAAAATTATTAAAAACGCTAAAAGCTATACTGGAAAATATCTTAAGGGATATCTTTAAAGTTTTTGATTATTATGGTACAGTAGAAATGAGTTCATAAAGTGACTAGCTACTAAGTAGCTAGTCATTCCCGTGCCTGTCTGCCGTGAGGTAGAAAGGCAGGAATCCCGGTACGTCTAGACAATTCCTTGCCAAGTTAGTTTCTTCTAAATTTGCTTGGGACCCCCGCTGGAGTTTATCCCGTACTTGATACGGGGCGGGAATGACAGGGGAAAAAGCTGGTTGGAGTTTTACCCAGTAGATGTGGGACGGGAATGACCATAAACTAGTTACAATCAATGCCTTTTAAAAACAAAAAATAATTAATTAACCATGCTAGGAGTTGTTTCTTATTATTTCGCAAGTCTTTCAACAAAAGTAAGCAGTTGGACAATTAAACTTTTATTTTTTTGGTTAATTGAAGGACCTAAAAAATATTGGAAAAAAGTTTTTACTCTCTCAGTCGCCTTTGAAAGTGTTTGGGCTACTTTAATAACTTTCCGTTATTTTTTCAAACCTCTCTACCAAGATTATTCTATCATTGGCCGAATTATTGGTCCCCTTTTTAGATTGGGACGCATACTCATAGGCATTGGCATGCATTTTGTTCTGTTAGCTAGTTATACTGTTGTCTTTTTAGGATTGTGTTTTGTCTGTTGGGGGGCACCGTTTTTCTTTATTATAAATTTATTCATTTGGCATTAAAAATTAATCCGTTTTTTAAATAGCTAGTTTCACCATTTTATGCAATCAACAAAACCTAAAATAAAACCAATAAGTTGTTCTCAGTGCAAAGGAGCTGGTTGGATTGGAGAAATGAACAATACTTGCCCTGCTTGCAAGGGAATTGGCTATGCAGAAGAAGTGCGTGGAGTCCAACTTTATTGGGGAAGAAAGATGCGAGGCATGCCCCCTTCCCTTAGAAAATCTCTGGCTAATTTTTCTTGGATTGTTAAAACAGTGACTTCTAGTCTTTGTGCCCTATTTATTTTCATTGGATTGATAAATTTGATTGATAATCTCAAAGGACATCCCAATTTGACCTTTGACTTTAATTTAATTTTTGACATTTTCTTCGCCGGCTATGCCACGGCCCCTCTCTGGCTAGGGATTGTATTATTAATAATTCTTTATTTCCACAAAGCTATTTATCAAAAACCAGAAATTATCTCTTTTGATAATCCATACTATTCTTTCGTTTTAACCGAAAATTTAAATGAGATAGCCAAACCTAGTACCTCCACAATAGATATCTCCAAGTCAGCAAGTACAGCCACAATAAAGGTAATCAATACTGCTTTAGATTCAGCTCTTAAACACAAACAAAATCCTCACTTGATTCATCTACTTTTTTCCTTGATGCAGAATAAAGAGATAGTAGAGTTATTTTTTAAACTAGAGATACCACCGAAAGCTTTTTTAGAAGATGTCGCTAAAGTGTTGGGAAAAATAGAACCACTAAATGCCTCTGCAGCTTTAAATGGTAACTTTAAAAAATACTTGCTAAAAACTTTCTGGAGCGCCCTGACCGCTGAAAGCTCTTTTATAAAACCGGCTCACCTCTTACTGGCCATTATGGAATCTAGAGATTTAAAGCAAGTACTCAACAAATATGCTGTTAAGGCAGATGACTTCCAAAATATTTTACTTTGGATGAAATATAAGAACATAAGATCGACCAACTTCTTGAGCAGGGATTCTTTTCAAAAGCCTCCTCACCATATTATGAATAGAAGTTGGAGTGCGACAGTCACTAAGACATTAGATCAATTCAGTACCGACATAACCGATTATGCCCGAGTAGGAATGTTGCTTCCACTTGTTAATAGAAAGCGAGAAATAAGAATGATAACTCGGGTTCTTCAGCGAAGTGCTAAAAACAATGCCTTAATTATTGGCGAGGAAGGAAGCGGACGAGATGCTATTGTTAGAGGAATAGCTCGTAAAATAATCAAAAATGAAGTTCCTTCTTCTTTATTTGATAAAAGAATTGTTAAATTAAATTTGGGAGCTTTAGGAACTGGCTCTGATGGTGAACTCTTGAAAAGAAGGATTGAGGTCATAATGCAGGAAGTGGTCCGAACTCAAAATGTAATTATTTATATTCCCAATATTCACGAATTGGCCAAGATTCAAAATTCTGCCTCCTTAGATATAATTAGTTTTCTAACTCCTCTTTTTTCTAAAAGAGTTATCCAAATTATTGGATCTACAACCCCTCAAGCCTATCGAGAAATTGTTGAGCCTCGGGGAGGATTCTCTCAGACTTTTGATATTATAAAAGTAAAAGAACTATCACCGGAACATTCCTTGAAAGTTCTTTCCATTCAAGTTCCTCTACTAGAAAGAGAAAACAATGTTTTAATTTCTTATCGGGCTTGCCAAGAAGCTATTCAACAATCCAACCAATTCATTGTTAATCGCCTACTACCTCAAAAAGCTCTGAATGTTTTAACGGAAGCTATTGTGCGAGCCAAAGATGTGAAGGGAAAGAATTTAGTGACCGAAGCAGAAATTCAAGAAGTATTTTCTGAAAAGACGGGCATCCCCATTACAAAAATTGGACAAGGAGAAGCTGAAGAATTATTGAAACTAGAAACAAAAATTAGAGCCAAGGTGGTTGGACAAGAGCTGGCCGTAAAAAATGTAGCGGACGCAATCCGAAGAATGAGGGTGCGCATTGGCGAAAAAGAAAGACCGATAGCTGTTTTTATGTTTCTGGGCCCCACAGGAGTTGGCAAGACTGAATTAGCTAAAACTTTAGCGGAAATATACTTTAAATCTCGTAAGAATATGATTCGTATTGATATGAGTGAATTATCCAGCCCTTATGATGTAGAACGAATGATTGGCGGTCCTAATAGCAATAGGGCTGGATTATTAACTGGCAAGGTGCGTCGCAACCCTTTCTCTCTGATTTTGTTAGATGAATTTGAGAAAGCCGATCGTGCTATCTGGGATATCTTCCTGCAAATTTTTGATGACGGCCGGGTAACAGACGGGAAAGGAAGGGTAGTAAATTTCACCAACACAATTATTATTGCTACTTCCAATGTGGGCTCAAGAATAATTTTGGAAAAACTTCAAGGAGGCCAAAGTAATAAAATAATTAAAGCATTAGTTAAAACAGAACTCTTGAAAATATTCCGCCCTGAATTTTTGAACCGCTTTGATGACATTATAACTTTCAATGCTCTTTCTCATGAAAATATTAAACAAATAGCAAAATTAGAGCTCAAGTCTCTTAATAAGAGATTAGAGGAAGAACAAGGAATTACCATAAAATTAACAGACGAAGCTCTGGATTATTTAGCCAAGATAGGTTATAGTCCTGAATTCGGAGCTCGCTTTCTTAAAAGAACCATCCGAGAAAAGATTGAAGATGTTCTGGTGATTGGTATTTTGAAGAAACAGCATAACCGAGGAGATATTGTTACTATAACGAGAGAAATGCTAGAGAAACCAGGAAGAGTAGAAGGTTCATAAAGTTCATAAAGTTTGTAAAGTTCGTAAAGTTTTCAGGGTTAAGAATAGCGAGATAAAGACTTGATAACTTTATAAACTTTACAGACTTTTCACTTTCTAACTTTATAACCTCTCGTGAATATCTTATCCATCGAAACATCTTGTGATGAAACTGCTTTCGCTATTGGAGCCGTGCAAAACGGTCATTTTAAGCTTTTAGCAAACACCGTCTCATCTCAAGTCAAAGTTCATCAAAAATTCGGTGGTGTGGTTCCTAATTTATCTGCCAGAGAACACTTAAAAAATTTCAAGCCACTGCTAGATAAAACATTGACTCAAGCTGGTATTCCCCTCAAAGAAATTGATTGTTTTAGTGTTGCTCCCGGTCCGGGACTTATTCCGGCTCTTTTAGTAGGAACATCTATCGCTAAAACTTTAGCCTTTTATCATCAGAAACCCTTAGTTCCCATTCATCATTTAGAAGGACACACTTACGCTACTTGGCTAAAGAAAAATGGAGAGTTGAGAGATGACATTGCTTTTCCCGCTTTGGTTTTAATAGTTTCCGGAGGACATACCCAACTAATGCTGATGCAAGACCATTTGCATTACGAAATACTCGGCAGAACTTTGGACGATGCAGTTGGAGAAGCTTTTGACAAAGTGGCTAGAATTTTAGAATTAGGTTACCCCGGAGGTCCTTTGATTGAAAAAATAGCTCAAAAAGGTAATCCAGAAAAGTTTCAACTTCCTAGACCGATGATCAATTCTGATAATTTAGATTTTAGTTTCTCGGGATTAAAAACTGCCGTCCTTTATGTCGTGAAAGAATATCTTGAGAAAAAGGAAATGGTCCCGACCGCTGATATGGCCGCTTCTTTTGAGCAAGCCGTTGTTGATACCTTAATAGCCAAAACGCAAAAAGCGGTTAATACTTACAACCCTCAGTCATTAATTTTGGCAGGAGGAGTAGCTGCTAATACAAAAATAAGGGAAGCTTTTATTGAAATTGCTCAGAAACGAAACAAAGCAAAAGAATACTCAAATTACTATCCCCTACAAGCTTACGTCCCAGAATTAAAATTCTGCGGTGACAACGCTGCCATGCAATTACCGGCAGTATTTTTTAGATTAGAAAAGTATGGGAAGAAGAAGTATCGGGAGGGGTGGAGAGATGTGGAGGCTGAGGCTAATTGGGGGCTCAGTTCATAAAGTTGAAAAGTTTAGATAATTGATAATTGACAATGGATAATTGATAATTAATGAATAATGAATATCTTAAATAATTTTTCACCCAGAGGGTGATCCGCCTTCGGCGAGACAAGCCAGCCAGCCTCGCCGAGTCTAGGCGGGCCTCTGGCTGGCAATTAAGGAATACTTTATAAACTTTACGAACCTTCTAACTTAACCATGAAGGCTTTATTAAATGGGTGGGAAGTGGTTTAATAAAAAGAGATAGAGAATAAGAATTATATAATTAATTACTTATATTTAAAATTATGCCAAATTATTTCGTCAATCAAAGAAATATTAGTGCGTTACTTCAAAACATTAAGGACGAAGATATTGTAATCCCAGAAATTCAGAGACCTTTTGTTTGGGAGAGTAAAAAAGTTCGTAATCTTATGGACTCATTGTATCAGGAATTTCCAATAGGTTATATTATTACATGGAAAAATCCAAATATAAGACTAAAAAATGGAAGAATGAGCGAGGGAAAACAAGTTATAATAGATGGACAACAAAGAATTACCGCTTTAATGGCTGCGATCTTGGGACGAGAAATTATAGACAAAGAGTATCAAAAAAAGAGGATTCGGATTTCCTTTAATCCATTGAAAGAAAAGTTTGAAACATTAACTCCTGTTATTGAAAAAAATAGTGAATGGATAAGCGATATTTCAGAATTTTTTAAAACTAGAAATAATATTTTTAATTTTACTGCTAATTTTTGTAAAAAAAATAATTTTACCGAAAAACAAAAAATCAAGACTCAGCAAAGTCTAACAAAATTACTAAACATGGAGGATAAGTTTATTGGAATTATTGAGCTTGATGCAAATTTAGATATTGATGATGTAACGGAAATATTTGTTAGAATTAATGATGCTGGGACTCCCCTTTCACAAGCAGATTTTGCAATGAGTAAAATTGCCTCATACGAACCAACATCAGACCATTTGTTTGGAGTGAATTTAAGAAAGTCTATTGATTATTTTGCTCATCTATCTCAAACACCACATTTTCTTGAAGATATTGGAAGAAACGATAAAGAGTTTAGCCGAACAGAATATTTGCTAAAAATGAAATGGGCCGGGAAGGAATTGGATAATATATATAATCCAAACTATAAGGATATTTTAAGAGTAAGTTTCATTAAGGAATTTAATAGAGGGAAAATTAGCGATCTTGTGAAGCTTTTATCTGGACAAAATTTTAAAACAAGAAATTATGATCAAAAAATACAAGAGAAATCATTCTTGGCTTTAAAAAATGGAGTCCTTGACTTTATAAATGAAAATCATTTTAAGAAATTCCTTATTATTTTACAATCAGCTGGAATTATTGATTCAAAACTTATTAATTCACAGAGCGTTCTAAATTTTGCCTATATTGTCTATTTAAAACTTAGAAAAGATGGAATGGCAAATAATTTAATTGGGAAATATACAAAAAAATGGCTTGTTCTTTCAATTTTGACTGAAAGATATTCAGCCTCACCAGAATCTACGATGGATAAGGATATTAAAGATATTAATAAATATGGAATTAAAAAAGTTATTGCAAAGATTGAAGAGGCGGACATGTCATCAACTTATTGGAATATTGGACTTGTACAAAATTTAAACAGGGCGATAATTTCAAGCCCATTTTTAAGCCTCTTTTTTATAGCACAGATATGCTCTAAGGATAAAGCTTTATTCTCCGAATCGGTTTTAATCGATCAACTCGTTAGCATAAAAGGAGACGTCCATCATATTTTCCCCAAAAATTATCTTCAAAAAGCAGGGTTTGGAATAAGTAAATATAATCAAATTGCAAATTTTGTTTATTTACAACAAGAAGTAAATATAACAATAGGAGATAAACCACCAGGACAATATTTTAGCCGAGCATTGAATCAATGTGATAATAAAACTTTGGATAGTGGAAGTATTGGAGAAATTACAGACAAGAAAAAATTGATAAAAAATTTAGAAATAAATTCTATCCCAACTGATATTTTTGAAATGGATATTACTAATTATGATGAATTTTTAGAAAAAAGACGGAAATTAATGGCAAAGAAAATTGAAAAGTTTTATAAAAGTTTATAGTAATAATTTTCTAATCAGAGAGCAGAAAGCTCTTACTCCTTATCAGGCAATCTATCATCTTTTTTTCTTTGATAATAAGTATTCTTATTTAAACATCTGTTTATAATATTTTCCATGTGCCAATAAGTGTAATTGCCATATCTAAAATAAATCTGTTTTGTTTTGTAAAAATAATCCTCGTATCCTGACTGGTCAATGTAATTAGCAAGCTCTAAGTATAATTTGTTATCAACTTTTTCTTGGACAATATATTCATGGGGCCATGTTTTAGCATAAGTTTTTGCAGGCGTCCAATTAGAATTTTTAATAAATAATTTTAAATTATTGGGGAGTAGTACTCTATCAAACATCGCCTTTATTTTTTTACTATGAAGAAATATTAAAACCTTTTTGATTGTAGCTATAGTATTGTTGATTACTTTAGTTTCATCCATGCTGAATCTAAAGTGGATTCCATAAGTTGCATATTCTTTTAATCAAAAATACATTATTTATTTCAATAAGTATAGTAAGTTATAATTTAAAATAGCTGAACAGAATTCTTAATTTATAATCTAGAATTTGTAATCTAAAATCTCTCAAGACTTGATTAAATGGGTAGAAAGTGGCTTAATGGGGAGGAGAATTGCATGGTTAATTGGTTATCAATGAAAATGCTATAAAGTTTTTATTAAGATTATAATTAAGAGAATAATTCAGGTAGGGTTTTTTGCAAAAATTAATGTGCTTTTTAATTATTTTATATAAATTCAATGAGAGTTAATATCAAGGAAATCAGGAGAATAATTAAATCTGATGTTATTAAGCCTAGAATTGAAGAATATTTACAGAAAAGAAAAAGTGGAGACGAGCAGCAATGGAACGAGGAATATAAATGGGATCCAAAAATATTGCCTGCAACACATAAGGAATTTATCAAGGAAAGAGACATTCTTAAAAAAATTGAAATTCTTCAAAAAAATAATCCAAACGAAGGATCCTTTGTGAGTTATATGGACTTGGACGATCTCAATAAATTTGCTAAGGAAAAAACAAAGCAAGCCACAAAGTTGATGGAAAACTTATTGAATGGAAAAAAGAATATTGCTAAACGCATTGATTATTTTAGGGATGAGACGAAAAAAGTGGATGAAAAAATTAAATTAGGAACACCCTTATTTGGTTACATTATGGCGGTATTCAATTCCAGTAAATATCCAACTTATAAAAATTCAACCTTTATGGCTCTCAAAAAGCTCATTGGAAAAAGACAAGAATGGAGTTCTATGAGTGTTGGCGAGAAATATCAAACATTTACTGACCTGTGCCATGAAATGGGCAAATTGCTGAAGCCAGAACTTGAAACTGTAAATATCAGAGGTATTGAGGTCAAGCCAGGAAGGACTGCTCTGGATGGTCAAGACTTTTTCTATATTCTTGAAGATCGTTATAATAGAGAGAGATATTTCCCCGAACTTGTTAAATTTCTTGAACAAGCCAAGGCAAGCAATCTTACAACAAAGCAATACCGAAAGGATTATATGAATTGTAAAGTGAGGATAAGTTTTGGAAAAGTAAGCTCTGCACAAACACCCTGGATTAGTTTTTTATCCGGTGACAATAAATTACAGAAGGGAATTTATCCAGTCTTTCTTTTTTATAAAAGTATAAATAAATTATTTCTAGCATATGGTATAAGTGAAATAAGTGAACCCGAACAAATTTGGAACATTGTTGGAAAAGAAACAATTGAAGATTATTTTATTGAAAATTTCAACTCGGAGCCAGAGAGATATGGCAGTTCTTATGTTTATAAAGTATACGATGTGAAAAACATTGATAATTTAAATCAAGAACAAATGGAAAATGACTTGAAAAACATAATTAATGAATATAAAAAACAACTTGAAGAAACTCCAAAAATTCAATACTGGACAATTTCTCCGGGGGAAGATGCAAAGCACTGGGAGGAGTTCTATCAAAAAGGGATCATTGGAGTCGGCTGGGATAAAACAAAAGATCTCTTACAATATAAAAATAAAAAAGAAATTCAAAAGGTTGCGAAAAACTTATTTGGATTAAAAACTAATGCCAGCAATACTGCCCAAGCTTGTTTGGATTTTTCTAGAACAATGAGAATTGGGGATATTTTAATTGTCAAAAAGGGAATTCATGAATTGGTCGGCTATGGAAAGGTAACTTCAGATTATATTTATGATGCAAGGAGGAAGACATATAAACACATACGAAATGTGATGTGGATTAAAAAGGGAAATTGGAAGATAGATAAAGAGATTATTCATCCTGCATTAAAAACTTTAACTAACATAACTCCGTATGAAGGTTATGCCCAAGAATTATTGGGCATAATGGACGAAAGTAATATTGATGGAAAAAATTACTGGTGGATTAATGCAAATCCAAAAATTTGGAATTTAACAGAGGCGGAAGTCGGTTCCAAACAAATATATACAAGCCATAATGAGGCCAAGAATCCCAGAAGAATTTATAGTTATTTTAAAGAGGTTAAGCCGGGCGACATTATGTTTGGATATATAACAAGTCCTGACAAACAAATTACTTCAATATGCAAAATAACCAAAGGGTTATATGAGAACAAAGAGGGGGAAGTGATTGAATTTGAAAAAACTGAGACTTTACAAAATCCAATTTTGTGGAATGAATTGAAAAATGAAGAAAGTTTGAAAAATTGCGAACCAATTAAGAACAATCAAGGAAGTTTGTTTAAAATAAGCAAAGAAGAATATGAAACCATTAGATATTTGATTGATGAGAAAAATATTTTCACGAAAGAAAAAATTGAAAAATATATAAAAAAGGATGCTCTAGACAAATTATTTATTTCAGAAAATGAATTTGATAATATAGCCCAAAATATTGAAAGAAACAAAAATATCATTCTGCAAGGCCCTCCCGGAGTTGGCAAAACTTTTCTTGCAAAAAGGTTGGCTTATTATTTGATTGGATACAAAGACGTAAACAAGGTACAATCTATCCAATTTCATCAATCATATTCATATGAAGATTTCATGCAAGGTTACAGGCCCAATGAAAAAGGAAAATTTGATCTTGTTAATGGAATATTTTTCAGATTTTGTCAGAAAGCTAAAAATGATCCAAACAATAAGTATTTCTTCTTGATAGATGAAATAAATAGAGGAAATCTGAGCAAAATTTTTGGTGAATTAATGATGCTTATTGAAAAAGATAAACGGGGTAAAGATTTTGCTATACCTTTAACATATTCCCAAGATGACAGAGAAACATTTTATGTGCCAGAAAATGTTCATTTGATTGGGACTATGAACACAGCTGATAAATCACTTGCGATGGTAGACTATGCTTTGCGAAGAAGATTTAATTTTATTTTTCTGAAACCAAAATTTAATAACAGCTTTAGTTCATTCCTAGAAAATATGGGAGTTAAAAAGATTATTATTAAAGCGATAGTTGAAAAAATAAGCAAACTAAATGAGATGATAATTAATGATGATAATAATCTTGGAAAAGGATATCAAATTGGTCATAGTTTTTTCTGTCCTCAGAGAAAAAGTAAATATGACGAAGAATGGTTTAAGAATATTGTCAAATACGAAATTGAACCATTGCTCGAGGAGTATTGGTTTGATAGTGAGAAAAAATTTAATGAAGCGAAGAATTTATTAAACTGATTTTTATGGAGATACCTATAATAAATATATATTACCTACTTTGTTATGCTTGGGATAAACTTGAAGAAAAAGATGTTGTTAACGTAAAAGAAGAAGATCACACTAAGTTACTTGATCTTTTTGCAAAGATATTAATTAACGGAATGAATCATCTAATCAGGAAAGGATTGGACAGAAATTACATTGATATCAAAGAAGATTCAAAGAGAATTAAGGGAAAGATTAATTTCAATGAAACACTGAAAAGGAACTTGTTGGTACGATGTGAAATTAGTTGCGAATTCGACGATTTTAGTTACAACATTCTTCACAACAGAATTATTAAAACAGTGATTGGAGGATTAGTTAGAAATGATGAGGTGGATCAGGAGCTGAGGGACGAATTGAATAAAATCTATCGATTATTGAAAGAGATTGATGAGATAAGGCTTTCCTCAAAAATATTTAATGCTGTAAAATTAAACAGAAATAATTACTTTTATGATTTTCTGATCAAGGTATGTAGGCTGATATATGAAAATTATTTAATCACGGAAGAAACGGGCAAGGGGAAATTTAGAGATTTTATAAGAGACGAAGTAAAAATGAGAATGCTCTTCGAAGATTTTGTTAGGAATTTTTATAGAAAAGAACAAAACGAATTTTCTGTAACAAGGGAATTGATTGCATGGAATGTTAAGGCTGAGAATGATGAAGATATGAGTTATATGCCGAGAATGGAAACCGATATATCGCTAAAATCAAAAAGTAAAAAAATAATAGTTGATACAAAATATTATAAAGAGGCCATTAAGGGTCAATATAAGAATAAAGAAAAGTTAATATCCAATAATTTATATCAAATGTTTGCCTACATAAATAATATAGAAAACAAAGGAGGTCTAAATAAAAAATGTACTGGAATATTACTTTACCCAACAGTTAAAAAAGATTTGGATTTAAAATATAAAATACCAAATCATAACTTACAAATTAAAACAATAAATCTAAATCAAGAATGGAAAAAAATTCATAAAGACTTATTAAGTGTAATTATGACTTGAAAATCCCTATGTTTATAAATTTTAAAAACAATTTAGAATAGAAGATAATCATCTATTTATATTTATATAACCCAATGCAACAATTTTCTCATTCAAAATTACAAACCTATGAAAGATGTCCCCTGCAATATAAGCTCCAATACCTCACCAATCTAAAGCCGGAGCAGGAAGAGACAATAGAAGCCTTTGTGGGTAGCCGGGTCCATGAGACTCTGGAACTTCTTTATCGTGATCTACTGCGAACAAAACTAAATTCTTTAGCTGATCTTTTAAAGTTCTATGATAAAATTTGGAGAGTAAACTGGAGCAATGACATAGTTATCAATAATAAAGAATTTAAAAAGAAACATTACTTTGATCTTGGAAAAAAATGTATTAAAAATTATTATGAAAAATATAGCCCTTTTGATCAGGATCAAACAATTGGAATTGAGAAGAGGATTAATTTACAATGGGGAGACATTGGAATAGTGGGATACATTGACCGTTTAGCTAGAGACAGCCAGGGTATTTATTCTATCCATGATTATAAAACGGGTGCCATCATGGAACAGAAGTACGCAGATCAAGATCGTCAGCTAGCCTTGTATTCAATTGCCGTTAAGGAAAACTTTAGAGAGGCCAAAGAGGTAAGGTTAATTTGGCATTTTGTAGCTTATGGCGAAGATGTTATCTCGAAACGGACAAATAAGGAATTGGCTAAGCTAAAAAATGAAATGCTGTCCCTTATTGAAGAAATTAATCTTGCAGAAAAAGAAGATAATTTTCCAGCCAAAGAAACTAAATGTGAATGGTGCGGATATTGGCAGTATTGCCCAAAGAAAAAGCATTTATTCAAAACAGAAAAACTTCCAAAAAATAAATACCTACAAGATAGTGGAGTAAAACTAGCAAAAAAGTATATTAATTTATCACAACAAAGAACTGTCATAAACAAACGAGCTAAAACTAAGGGGGAAATAATTAAGCAAGAAATGCTAAAGATTCAAGAAGCTATCCTAAAATATACCCAGAAACATAAAATAGATGTCTTGGCGGGAGAAAAAATGCTTGTAGCTATTAATAAGAGTAAGAACTATACCTTCCCTACAAAAACTACTGACATTGAAAAATACACTGAATTGGAAAATTTATTGAAAAAAAGTAAGTACTGGAACGGTGTATCTTCCGTCAATGCCCAAAAAGTTAGTCAATTATTGGAAGATGATGGGATTGACAGTAGATTAAAGCAGAAAATTATTGCCCTTGCTCCACTTGAAGAATCTACTAACTTATCAATCAGAAAAAAGTAAATGGAGCTTCTAGAGAAAACCATCAAGCATATAGAAAAAAAGAAAAGGGATAATTCTAATAAAAAAGAGCTATTGGCAAACAACAGACATCCTAAATCTGCCCATTATTATAAAAAGGAATGGTCATTTATTGAGTTTGTACCAGCTAGAGAAAATATTACCTATCAGTTACAGTATTTAGAGTATATGACCAATTTATACAATGACTACCAAATGTATTTAACGATTGAATCTTTACATTGCAAGAACATGATGATTACCATTGCCTCAATAATGGAATGTGCCCTCTATGACCTCTTGTATCAGTTAGCCAGAAAAAGGTCAGATATTGGTTTTGATGAAAGAGAAGATTTTTTAGCAATGATTGATTTAGGGTTTCGGGGAGGTTTACTTAATGAACAAATGAAAAATTTGCTACATGAGCTTCGGAAAGTTAGAAATTTTGTGCATATTTCTAATTTGGAGCATAAAGAATACGAAGCTTATGATATTGAGCAAGTAAACAACTATATTATACTTTTAGATAATTTTAAGGATAGAGTTAGGGAGAAGATTAAATGAAAATAATTAGGGTTATACTCCCCTGCTGCATTCTTTCTTAAAAGAATTACGTAATTAATTACTTACCAGTAACCCCACTTCCAAAAACAATTCTAAAATAACATAGATTAATAGAATCTGAATGCCTCCAAAACCTAAAAAAATAGATGTTGATGTTAATGATTTTTTCAGAAGAATTGTTAGATTAAAAAAGAAAAAGAAATTTGCAAATTTCTTAAAATTTATTAAACGAGTACCAAAACAATCCCCTTTAAATGACTCTCTCGTATTCATTCAAAATTGTAATTGTTTTTATTATGCAACAGCTAAGCAATGGAAGAATAAATTTGGAAGAAAAGTAAAAGATGATGCGCAACCATTGATCGTATTAGTTCCATTTGGTCCCGTTATGTTCGTATATGATATTAAGGATACCAAGGGAAAATCTCTAGATAAAAAAAATTTGTTTTGGTGGAAAGAAAAAGAAGGATATTTTCACGAAAGTATTTATTTGAACACAGCCAATAACTGTAAGAATGTTGGGATAGATTATCGTATTGGTAAAAAAGAACAGTATATATTTAAAGAGGGTCTACAGACTTTCGGATATGCTGGAAAAAATATAAATAATAACTTACGTAAAATTGAACTACATCCTAAATATCAAAATGGAATCAATATAAAAGAAACTTATGGAGTATTATGCCATGAGTTGGCTCATCATTTGCTTGGGCATTTGGGAGAAATAAAAATTGAGATACCAGTGCAGATGAGTTTATTTTCATCTAAGGTCAACGTCCGTCACAAAAAAATAGCTCCGAGTGGTAGAGAGTCTATTGATGATAATATTAAAGAGCTTGAAGCCGAATTAACTGCTTGGATAGTATTTTCCTGTTGGGGTATGGAAAAAAACTCAGAAGCATACATGGCAAATTGGCTGATAGATAGCAATGATGCAAAAGAAATAAACTATCCCTTAGTTTTTAAGGTAGCTGGAACGATTAAGCGAATGGCGCTCGGTAAAATTGCGTAAAGAAATATATCAGTACAATTATCCCAAACATACTATTTGGCTTGATTAAATGGGTAGAAAGTGGCTTAATGGGGAGGGAAATAGAGAAAAAGAATTACGTAATTAATTACTTACCACCACTAAAACAATAATCTATTCAAAATAATAATTCAAAATAATAATTCAAAATACCTACAGGACTGGAAAAATATAGTTGCTAATGCTAATCTAAAACTAAGTTCGTAAAGTATAACTTCTAACGTTTCGTCTAGGCGTCCCGGGATTTCCGTCCGGCATGCGCCAGATTACATTTTCCTGCCTACCGGCAGGCAGGAAGCTTTAGCGAAGACTGGTCATCCCCTGGATGAAAAATTGAAAATTAGAAATTGAAAATTATAATAAAGTATTCCTTAATTGAAAATTGTGAATTGAAAATTGAAAATTCTCTTTATGTCCAAACTTCTCACCGAAAAATATAACTTTGAGCGAATAGAAAACCAATGGAAAAAATTCTGGGAGGATAAACAATTATTTAAGTTTCGCTACAACAACCAGAAACCATTCTTTGTTGTGGACACTCCTCCCCCTTATGTTTCAGCCGATCATCTGCATGCCGGCCATATCATGTCTTATGCTCAAGCCGAATTTATTGTGCGCTACAAAAGAATGCGGGGCTATAATGTCTTCTACCCAATGGGCTTTGACGACAATGGCTTACCCACCGAGAGATTTGTAGAAAAGAAATATAATCTAAATAAGGGCAAAATAAAACGCTCAGAATTTATTAAAATTTGTTTGAAAGAGACTAAAAAGGGTTCCCTGGCTTACAAAAAGTTATGGAACGATTTAGGAATTTCAGTTGATTGGAGCAAAACTTACAGCACCATTAGCCCCTTGGCTGTAAAAGTTTCTCAGCGATCAATTATCGATCTCTATAAAAAGAAAGCTCTTTATAGAGGTGAATCTCCAATTTTATGGTGCCCTTCCTGTCGAACAGCTATCGCTCAAGCCGATCTAGAAGACGTAGAAATAGAATCTCAAATGAATTACCTAAAATTCAAATCTGGCAAGAAAGGCTTAATCATAGCTACAACCAGACCAGAGCTTCTTCCTGCTTGCGTAGCTCTCTATATTAATCCTGGAGATAAACGATATACCAACCTAGTAGGCAAGAAAGCGCAGGTACCACTTTTTAAACGTTCCGTTCCCATAAAAACAAGCTCGGAAGTGGTTATGGATAAAGGCACTGGAATAATGATGGTTTGCACTTGGGGTGATCAAGAAGATTTAGCTAAATGGAAAACCGATAAATTAGACACTCGACATATCTTAGAACAAGACGGTCGATTAAATAAATTGGGTGGCAAATATCAGGGATTGAAAATAAAAGTTGCTCGTCAGCAAATTATTGATGATCTTAAAAAGGGTGATTATTTGATTAAGCAAGAATCAATTAAGCATTCCGTGAATGTTCATGAAAGATGTGGCACTCCTGTAGAATTGATTCCCAGCAAGCAATGGTTTATTAGAATTATCAATTTAAAAAAGAAATGGTTGGAATATAAAGATAAATTAAATTGGCATCCGGCTAGAATGGCCAAAGATTATCAGATGTGGGTGGATTCTCTAAAATGGGACTGGTGTGTCTCAAGACAGCGTTATTACGGGGTCCCCTTCCCCCTTTGGTATTGTGCTAAATGCAAAACTCCAATTTTTGCTACCGAAAAAGATTTGCCGGTCAATCCTATAGAAGAAGCTCCTTCAATTAAAAAATGTCCTAAATGTGGTCACACTAAATTTGAACCAGAAACCGATGTTCTAGATACATGGGCAACTTCTTCCTGCACCCCTTTCCTCCTAAAAGAATTAGTTAGAGATGAAAAAGTAAAAGAAAAACTTTTTCCAGCTACTTTAAGGCCAAACGCTTTTGAAATTATAAGAACTTGGGACTTTTATTCAATTGTTAAAAGCCACTATCATTTTGGCAAATTACCCTTTAAAAATATTATGATTTCCGGACATGGGCAGGATGAGCAGGGAAGAAAATTTTCCAAAAGATTAAACAATTACGACCCTTCTGATAAATTACTTAAAAATTGGGGGGCGGATGCTATTAGATATTGGGCTACTGGATCTTCTTTGGGACAAAATTTACGATTTAACCCTAAAGAAGTTAAAAAAGGTAAAAGAACTACCACTAAGCTTTGGAATGTAGGTAGATTTTTAGCAATTAATTCCGAGGATTCTACTTTAAAAAACATTAAAACCGCTACTACTCTAGAATATGCTGACATTTGGATTATTGAGGAATTAAATAAAACAATTCAGCAAGTAACTGAAGCTTTTGAAAATTATGCTTACGCTAAAGCCAAAAACGAGTTAGATTCTTTTTTCTGGTCTAAATTAGCCGATTATTACATTGAATTTATCAAATATCGTCTTAATGGTGACAAAAAAGAGTCCCGAGATATGGCTCAAACTACTCTTTCCACCGTCTTCCTGTCTGTTTTAAAAATGTATGCTCCCCTCCTACCTTTTATAACTGAAGAGATCTACCAAGATTTATTTAAAAAAACCGAAGCCAGGGAGAGCATTCATATTAGCGATTGGCCTAAAATTATAAAAATTAAAACATCCACCGATATTAAAGATTTTCAAGAAGCTCTAGATGCCATTAACGAAATCAGAAAGTACAAGACTACTCAGGGAATATCTTTAGGATTTGAGTTAGAAGAATACTCCTTAAAGACCAAAGTTAACCTTCCCAAATATCAAGAACTCATTAAAAATGCCATTAAGGTAAAACAATTATTGCCCGAAATTAAAAGTTCTTGATTCTCCTTAAAAAATTCGGTATACTTTTTATAGAAATTAACAACGAACTAAATTGTTCAATTTTTAACTTGTAATATTCATTTGATCATGGCTAAAGCAAAAAAATCTTTTCTCCAAAAATTAATCGGCAAAGAAGACGAGGTAGAAGAACAGGTTGACTATGAGACAGGTACTGCCGAAGACATGGGACAAAAAATAGATATTCAAGGAGACCAAATGCCCCCTCAAGAAGGGCAAGAGGGACAAATGCCCCAAGGAGGACAACCACCCCAACAAGCAGGTGATAACCGTAGTAGTAATGAATGGGTGGCTGATCAGGAAGGACAATTGACTATTGACGTTTATCAGACAGAAACCGACATTGTTATTAAGTCTACCATCGCTGGAGTTAAACCAGAAAATTTAGATGTACAAATTAATAATGACATGGTTACCATTAAGGGAGAACGAAAACAAGAAGAAGAGATTAACGAAGAAGATTTTTATTATCAAGAATGTTATTGGGGATCCTTCTCTAGATCAATTATCTTGCCCGTAGATGTTCAAGCTAATAAAGCAGAAGCTACTATGAAAAATGGCATTCTCACCATAAGATTACCCAAAGCAGACTCTGCCCAATCAAGAAAAATTCAAGTAAGAGGATACTAAGTGTGTTTAAAAAAGTGTGTTTAAAAAAAAATTAAAATTTCTAAAACTTGTACCTGGAAGTAAAAAAGAAAGAAGGAGCTTATTCCTCTTGTCGGGATTATTTGTAATTATCCTAGTTTTTTTTATTTTTGCAGAGCTTTATCATGTTTACCAAAATAGAATTTACCCTCACATTTCTATAGCCGAAACATCCTTGGGATCTTTAGCCAACGAAACAGCTAAAAATACTCTTGATAAAAAAGTAAATTTTTTAGAGCAAAAACAAATAATTCTTAGCAATAAAGAAAAGACAATTAAAACCTCTTTAACAGAATTAGGGATTCAGCTAGATCGAGAACGAATGCTCTCAATAGCCTATGAGGCTGGAAGAAAAGGAAATGTTTTGCAGAATATTTTAACGGTAATCGAAAATAGTATTTTAGGCTTTGAGATACCTCTTTATTTTAAAGTTGATGAGAAACAAATTGATACTTTTATCTCCCAAGAATTAGAATCGTCCAGCCGAGCGCCTCAGTCTTCAGAAGTTATCTATCAAGATGGCTATTTTAAAATTACACCATCCAGAGATGGGCAAGGGATAGATTCTTTTTCCCTAGCTGCTCAAATAATGGAATGTTTGGACAATCCCAATCAAATCAATATTAACCTTCCTCCTGAAATTATAAAAAAACCTAAAATAGAAGAGCAACAAGCAATTAAAGCCAGAAACAAGGGTAATAATATGTTAGCAACGATACCTAATTTTATTGCTGAAGATAAATATTGGACCACTGATAGAGATACTATTGCTAGCTTTATAATGTTTAAAAAAGTTCTTCGTCCTCATTTTAAACAAACAGGATTTAATCCTTCTGAAGATAATATCACTACTTATATTTATTCCTCACTTTCTGGAATTTATCCTGAAAAAGTCGATGAAAGCTACCAGCTAGAAATGACATTTAATGAAAGCGCTATTAGAGATTATCTAAATAGTGTTGCTCCGGGAATTGAACAACCAGCTATTAACGCTGTCTTGGGATTTGAAAATGAAAAATTAGTAATTCTGGCCGAGAGTCATGATAAAAGAAGTTTAAACATAGAAGAAAGCATTGCCACTATAATAGAAAAAATAATAGCTAGGCAAAGCCCTATTGAATTAATTGTTAGCAGAGAAGAAGCTTTAATTTCTCAAGAAACTATTGGGGCCTTAGGAATAGAAACACTGGTCGGCAAAGGAGAGTCAAATTTTTCAAGATCTCCAAGAAATAGAAGACATAATATTGCTACTGGAGCTAGTAAATTTAATGGTACGGTAATTGCGTCAGGAGAGACTTTTTCTTTTTTAACAATTTTAGGGCCGGTTACCGCTGCCACCGGGTATCTTCCAGAATTAGTAATCAAGGCTAATAAAACTGTTCCTGAATATGGAGGTGGTATGTGCCAAGTATCTACTACCGCCTTTCGAGGAGCTGTAAACTCCGGTTTTGAAGTTATTGAAAGGGTGAGTCACGCTTATCCAGTTAGTTATTATTCGCCTCAGGGTAGTGATGCTACAGTTTATATTCCTAGTCCTGATTTAAAATTTATTAACAATACTCCGGCTCATGTTTTGGTTCAAACAAAAATTGTTGGAAATATTCTAACCTTTGAGTTTTATGGAACTCACGACGGGCGACGGGTTGAAACTATCGGTCCTATCACCTACGATAGAAAACCGGATGGAGCCATGAGAGCTAAATGGACTCAAAAAGTTTATAGAGCTGACGGTTCTCTCTTGTTGGAAAAAATATTTTTAAGTAAATACAATTCACCTAGCAAATATCCTCACCCGGGAGAAGAAGAAGATGAGGACAAAGATAAAGATAAGAAAAAGAAAAAGAAGCATTAAATATAATAAAAATAATAATTAAAAAATGGAAATTCTCAAGAAATACGCCAATTACATCGCAGTAGCTATGTTAGTTCTAATGTTTTTTCTTTCTATTGGAAGTATGAAAAACGATTCTGCCATCCGCGATGAAATGCCTCATATCGTAGCTGGATATTCTTACCTCACTAAAGCCGACTACCGTATTAACCCCGAGCATCCTCCCCTAATAAAACAACTATGTGCCTTGCCATTATTATTCTTAGATATAAATTTTCCAGATACTAATCCTGCTTGGAAAGACCATGTTAATGATCAATGGGCGTTAGGAGACATTTTTCTGTATCAATCAGGCAATGATGCTGACCAAATGCTTTTTTGGGGAAGAATTCCTATTGTCCTGTTGATGTTACTTGCCGGTTGGATAATTTTCATTTGGACTAATGAGATATTCAAAAACAAATTAGCGGGGTTAATTGGGGTAACTCTTTTTGCCCTATCTCCTAACATTATTGCCCACGGACGATTTATTACTACCGACATGGGAGTGGCTACTTTTTCAGTTTTTGCTCTTTATTCTTGGTGGAAATTTCTCAAAAATCCTTCCTGGATTAAATTTAGTATAGCTTTTATACTACAGGCCTGTCTTCACTTGACTAAATTTTCTAGCCCTCTGTTTCTCCCAGTGATTGGTATAATGGCAATAATGGCTATTTTCGCCTATCAACAAAAATGGAGCTTAAGTAAACGAATAAAAATATACATCGGAGCAACCGTTATTGCTACCATACTTGCTTATGTTATTGTCGGAGCTTGGTACCAAGCTGCTAGTTATAAAATGCCACTAGCCGTTCAACAACAATTAATTGAAGAGTCTACTTTTGACACTGATTTTAAGAATGCTGGATTAGCTACCAAGCTTACCAAGATGACTGAAATTCCGATTTTGAGACCGTATGTACAGTATCTTCTCGGATTTATTATGGTGGCTACTCATGCTTCTTACGGTCATTCTACTTATTTCATGGGAGAGGTTGGCCAAAATTGGTCCGAGTATTATTTCATCGCCTATCTATTGAAAGAACCTTTAGCTTCTCAAATCTTCCTGGGGCTGGCATCTCTTATTTTAATAGGCGTTATCTTTAAATTTTTAAAAGCTAACCCCAAAAAGAAAGATTTTCAGGAAGCCTTTAAGAAATACAACATTTTCATTGCTTTTGGCGTGTTGATTATTCTCTACCTTATCTTGGGAATGAAAGCTAAGCTTCAGCTAGGTATTCGTTATATTATTCCTATTTTTTTCTACCTTTATATTATGATTGGTGGATTAATGGCTCATCAAATAGACCAACTCAAAAAAACGAACCGAGGCCTTTATAAATTTAGTTTAGGAATAATTATAGTCCTAATGGCTTGGCTTGGCTTGGCTAATTTCAAAAACTATCCTCATTATTTAGCCTATTTTAACGAAACCATCGGCGGTCCTGAGAATGGTTGGAAATACTTGATAGATTCCAACATAGATTGGGGCCAAGATTTACGCAGACTTAAAAGTTATCTTGACGAAAATAATATTCAGAATATTAAAATAGATTATTTTGGAGGAGGAAATCTTAATTATTATCTTGGAGAAGGAAATTATGAGCTTTGGGGCTTTGATAGAGGGCCTACTACCGGTTGGCTAGCTGTTTCTATAAATGCCATCCAATGGAATTCGGCTAACACGGAAGATAAATCAAGCTATCACTGGCTAACAAGTAATCATGAACCAGTAGCAAAAATTGGATATTCTATTTTTGTGTATCATTTGCCAGAAAAAGAATCTGAAGAGGAAGCTAAATAGAAAATACTTAATTTTTATTTGTTTCTTCTGTTTTCTCTTGTTTTTCTTGATCCTCTTGCTTCTTTTTAAATTCTTTTTTTAGATTCTCGCAATCATCGAAAAATCTATAGTAAACTTTATCGGTAATCCTAAGATCAACATACTCAATACAAATTCTATCTTCAGGATTAATTTCATTGTTTAAAATTATTTTAAGAGCTTCTGATTGAGCCAAGAGGGAAAAATTAGTATTGAACAAAATTAGCCAGCCTTCAGCAGTTTTGCCTTTAATTTCTGAAGCCGATGGTAACGGAATAAATAACTCTTTAATCTCAACCTTATTTTTTGCACTAATAACTTTTTTAACATCTCGAATAAACTGAAGCTGATCTTGAGTGCTTATTCCCTTGCCTATTTCTATTTGGCTATTAGACTCGTCATGAATTATTTCCGCCTCCGCACCGTATTTGGGCAAGTCATACAGAGGAATTCTAGCTAAAGCCATCCCATTTTTATCTAAAGGAGTGCAGCTATTTTGTCCACAAACCAAAATTACGGTAGCTTTTTTGCTAATGGTTACTTCCAATTTTCCAAAAAGAATCTTTTTAATTTGCACATTTCCAAAGCTCTTCATTTTTTCCAGAATAGCCACCTCCATTCTCCTTTTCTTTAAAAAAAAGAAATGACCTTGAGGAAAAATTCCCCAATGTTTTTCTTCTATAAACTGTTGCAACACCTCCTCAACGGCTTGTTTTTCTTCTTGGCAATCTCCTTTAAAAATAATTTCTTCCACCGTTAATAGTGGAGAGAAGAATATAAAATAGACTAAAGCAACACCAGCCAGGATCAAAGATAAACGATATCCTAACAAACCCAGTTTAGTTTTACGCCCAGAAACCAATAAATTTTTCGTGCGTAAATCAATTTTTGGTTTTCTGCGACGACGTATTTTTTTACGATTGAGAGGCTTCCTAGATGATCTAATTTTTCTCTTTCTTTTAAAAGGAAACATATCTAAGACCAGTATTTTAGGTTAATTAAACTCCTTACCGTTTCTTTATGTTCGTTGCTTAAATCTTTAGCTAAAAATTAGCCAAACTGTCTTATTAGCCAAACTGTCTCAATGGAGTTAATAGCTAATTATTACTTGCCTTCTATTTTAGTTTTACCAACAAATTCTCTAAGAACTTCTGGTACTTCAATGCTCCCATCTTTTTGCTGATAGTTTTCCATAATAGCAATCAATGTCCTAGCACTGGCTAGGGCTGTATTATTCAATAGATAAGGGTATTTTTTATCTCCCTTTTGATTACGATATTTTATGCGTAGTCGCCTAGCCTGCCAGTCCAAAAAACTTGAAGCCGAACCCGTCTCTCCATAACTATTCCGGCTAGGAATCCAAGCTTCCAAATCATACATTTTGTATTTTCCCACCCCCATATCACCAGTACAAATTTGTAGTTGGCGATAAGGTAGTTTTAATTCCTCATGCAACTCTTTAGAAATAGCAATCATTTCCTGATGCATCTTTTCTGCTTCCGCTAAATCAGCTTTTACAAAACAAACTTGTTCTACTTTCATGAATTCATGAACTCGGTAAATACCTTTGGTGTCTTTTCCATAGCTTCCTATCTCAGAACGATAACATTGAGAAAAACCGACCATTTTTAAGGGGAGTCTTTTTTCTTCCAAGATTTCTCCCGCATAATAGGCCAATAGAGATGGCTCTGCGGTACCTACTAAAAACTTATCTTCTTTTCCGGTTGTGCCATCAGCCAATTTTTCACTATTAGCAATTTTATAAACTTCATCAACTTGAGCGTCGTATTCTCGTCCAGAAAAATAACCACTACCAAATAAAGCAAAGCTACGCACTAAAGTTGGAGGAATCATAGGTGTGAATCCTTTAGCAATCAATTTTCTTAAGGCATAAAACATTAATCCTAGTTGGAGCGTTACCGCTTCATTCTTTACGTAGTATCCCCTATAACCAGAAATTTTAACGCCTCGCTTGCAGTCCAACAGATCTAACTTTTTACCCAACTCAAGATAGCTAAGGGGTTTAAAATCAAATTTAGGAGGTTCTCCCCAACGATAAACTTCAACATTACCTTTTTCGTCTTTACCAATTGGTGTATCTTCTGAAGGAATTTGAGGCACCTTTGCCATTAAGTCTAAATAATCTTCTTGCAATTTGTTAAAATCAATTTCCGCTTTTTTAACAGCTTCTTTCAAGGCTTTCCCTTCAGCTATTTTCTCTGAAGAAGGCTTCCCCTCTTGAAGAGTTTTAGCTAATTTATTTCTCTTATTTTGAAAATCATCAATTTTAGTTTGTAACTCTCTCTTGTTTTTATCTATTGCTAATAGACCATCAACATCAATGTCGATGTTTTTATCTTTAGCAACCTGTTTCACTTTAGCTGCATTATCGCGGATGTAATTAATATCAAGCATAGACTCCACTTAATTAAAAAATAAAACTATGTTAAAACAATTTCACCCTTTTGCTCATCTACTTTAATTTTTTGTCCTGGCTTAATTTTCTTTTCAATAATGGCTAGAGCTAAAGGATTTAACACTTCTGTCTGGATAGCTCTCCTTAATGGTCTAGCTCCAAAAGCAGGATCATAACCTTTTCGAGCTAAATATTTTCGAGCTTTGGGGGTTAATTTAATACTTATTTTCTTATCCCTCAAAGTTTTCTGAATTTCTTGAATTTGTAAATCTACAATAGCCTCAATTTCTTTTTCTTGCAATGAATGAAAGACAATTATTTCATCTAGACGATTAATAAATTCAGGCTTAAAGTGGTCTCCTAAAACTGCCATAATTTTAGCTTTCACTTCTTTTTGAGGAAGAACTTTTTTCTTTTCCTCTGCTCCAAGCCCAATATTATTGGTAGAGATGATTTCACTACCGATATTAGAAGTTAGGATAATCAAAGCATTTTTAAAACTAACCACCCTCCCCTTAGCATCGGTTAATCTTCCGTCATCCATAATTTGAAGCAACATATTGAAAACATCTGGATGAGCCTTCTCAATCTCATCAAAAAGAATAACTGCATAAGGTTTACGACGAATAATTTCAGTTAATTGCCCTCCCTCTTCATAGCCAACATATCCTGGAGGAGAACCAATCATTTTGGCTACAGATTGCTTTTCCATATACTCACTCATATCTAGTCTCACCAGAGCATCTTCGTCGTTAAAAATAAATTCCGTCAAAGCTTTAGCCAGCTCCGTTTTACCTACCCCTGTTGGTCCTAAAAATAGAAATGACCCTAATGGCTGATTCTCGGGAGAAATTCCGGCTCGTGCCCTTCTCAATGCGTTAGAGACTGCCTTGATAGCTTCCGGCTGACCAATTACTCTTTTCCCTAATTCTTCTTCAGCTTTAACCAATTTTGAAGCTTCTTCTTCCAACATTTTAGAAACTGGAACCCCTGTCCATTGAGCAACCACTCGAGCAATATCTTCCTCAGTAACCTCTTCCTTGAGAATCCCTCCGCTACCTTGCATTTTATCAAGCTTTGTTTGATTTAATTTAATGGTTTTTTCTAGTTGAGGAATTTTGCCATAACGAATCTCTGCCGTTTTCCCTAAATCCCCTTGTCTTTCGGCCGTATCTGCTTGAGTGCGCAATTTTTCCATTTCTTCTTTTTTAGCTTTTAAGCCATCTATCATTCCTTTTTCTGCCTTCCATTGAGTCTCAATGGAATTTCTCTTTTCATTAAAATTGGAAAGTTCTTTCTCAATCTTTTTGAGTCTTTCTTTAGACTGAGAATCTTTTTCTTTCTTCAAGGCTCGCTTTTCAATTTCATTTCTCATTATTTTTCGCTTGATATTGTCTAATTCCACCGGCATTGAATCAATTTCCATTTTCAGAGTAGAGGCAGCTTCATCAATAAGATCTACTGCTTTATCTGGTAAAAAGCGATCATTAATATAACGGTCAGAAAGATTAGCGGCCATTACAACCGCCGGATCGGTGATTCTTACTCCGTGGAAAGCTTCATATTTTCTTTTAATCCCTCGTAAAATCGCAATGGTGTCTTCTACACTGGGCTCTTTTACCATTACTGGCTGAAAGCGACGCTCTAAGGCAGCATCTTTCTCAATATGTTTTTGATATTCTTTTAAAGTGGTAGCCCCAACGGTTCTTAGCTTCCCTCGAGCCAAGGCTGGCTTTAAAAGATTGGCGGCATCCATAGCTCCATCAGTAGCTCCTGCCCCTACGAGAGTGTGCAGTTCATCAATAAAAAGAATCACCTTTCCTTCCAAAGATTCAACCTCTTTAATGACTGCCTTAAGACGATCCTCAAATTCACCTCTAAATTTTGATCCGGCCACTAATGAACCTAAATCTAGGGCTATGATTTCTCTTCCTTTTAAATTTTCCGGCACATCGCCAGCCACTATTCTTTGAGCCAAGCCTTCAATAATGGCTGTCTTCCCAGTCCCCGCCTCTCCAATTAATACTGGGTTATTTTTAGTTCTCCTGGTTAATACCTGAATTACTCGACGAACCTCCGCATCTCTTCCAATAACTGGATCTAACTTGTCTTCTTTGGCCAGTTTAGTTAAATTTTGACCATATTTTTCTAACACTTGATATTTAGATTCTGGATTTGGAGAGTTGGCATGTTCAGTCCCCCTAACTTCGCTAAGAATTTTTAGAATTTGGTCATACTTCACTCCGAAATTTGTAAAAATTTTAGAAACTTCTGAAGGAGTGCTGATAATTGCTAGCAGTAAATGTTCCGTACTAATATATTCATCCTTGAGTTTTCCCATTTCCTCTTGAGCAGTATCCAATAATTTTCCTAGTTCCTGACTAACTAAAAGTTGCTCTGGGGAAATTTTTTCTAAACGAGGCGCCAGTTGCAACATTTTTGCCAATGCATTGCTCAGCCCAGTCTCATCAATTTCCAATTTTTTTAAAATAATCGGAACGATACTTTGAGCTTGATCAATCAGCTTTAGAGCTAAATGGATAACATCTACCGGCTGTTGCTTATTTTCTAAGGCAAGTTTATGAGCTTCTCCTAAAACTTCTTGTGATTTTTGAGTAAATTTTTCCGTGTCCATAAAAATAAATAAAATAATAATTTGAAGATGAAGATGGAGAAACTACCAGTCTACCATTTTAGTTTTAACCACTAACTTGATAAACTTAAAAGTAGCATTTTTGATCCTGGGTAATCTTTTCGGTTCGGAAAAAAGTCGGAAAAGCCATTCCAGTCCTTTTTCTCTCATCCACTTAGGAGCTCTCTTTCTGCTCTTAGCTAAAAAATCAAGAGCTCCACCCACTCCTACGGCAATTTTCACACTGGGCATCTTGTCCATATTGGAAAAAATCCATTCTTCCTGTTGGGGAGCTCCTAATCCAACAATTAAAATATCGGGGCTCACTTTATTTACTGCTTCGCAAAATTTTTCTTTCATTCCCTCTTTAGCTAAACGCCCACCACGACTTCCAACAATTAAAGCTTGCGGGTACCTTTTTTCTAATTCACTTTTAACGGCAGTGGCAACTCCTTTCCCTCCTCCTAAAATATACATTGAGTGGTCTCCTCCTTTAGTCAAACGCACCATTTTATCAATCAAGAGTGATCCGGTAATTCGTTGGGGAATTTCTGTTTTTAAAAACCTGGGATAAAAAATAATTGCCAATAAGCTGTAAAAAGCTTGCCAAAGGATTGCTAACTTATAATATCTAAC
>JAYEHH010000033.1:0-31890 GCA_034716235.1 Patescibacteria group bacterium
TTGGATCCATTTAGTAGCTGCTTTCGGAGCCTATTTTCTAGGTTATTTCCTATTTGCTACCAGAAAACGGTACTTGAAAGTTTTAACGGCTATTATGTTATCCGCTGTCATTCCTGTTATTGTCGGCATAAAGCAAGTGCTTTTACGAGAGTTTTTCTTTTCTAATGATTCTGTCTTGCCACGAATCCAAGCTACTTTTTGGCACCCGAATAAACTGGGCTCTTTTCTTTTTATAGTGACGGCAGTTTATTTAGTTTTCTATTTAAGCATCAAAGTTGGTCAAGAAGGAGCTAAGAAAAAGTTATTGTTTTTCCTGCCCTTTTTAGTTTTAATCCCTCTTTTAGGGCTTACTTTTTCTAGGACTTCTTGGGTCGCTTTAGCTTTCGCAATTTTTGTTATAGCGATAATGCGTCGTTCTTTAAGAAAACCAGCTATTTTATTAGGAGGATTATTAACGGTCTTAGCTCTTGCGATAGGCAAAATTAGAGATAGAATTTTAGACACTTTTTCTTGGAGTATGAACAATTCTGTATCTGGTAGAATAGAAATTTGGGATATAGGCTTTTTTAAATTAAGCCAAAGACCTTGGTTGGGATTTGGCCCGGGATCTTTTGGTGAGGTGATTAAAGATGCTAGAGGTAGCGAAGAAGGAAATATTTCTGCTCATAGTGATGCGGTTCGGTTTGTGGTAGAGGGAGGAATAGTCGGCTTATTAGCCTATTTCCTTTATTTTATAGGAGCGATAGTGTACGCCTTTATCAGTTTTGTTCGTTATCCCCAAAGCTCTAAACGAGTTAAAATTTTGAATAAAGAGTTTTTAGTAGATTTTAAGTTACTGGGTTTTATTCCTTTTCTACTTTTTCTTTCCATGATCCCGATTTCTTTTATGGAAACTTCTACCCTGGATTTTGTTTATCAGTTTTTTGCTTGGATAGCCTTAGGTAGTTGGCTGGCGGTTAGTGGTAAAACAATTAAAACCAGAAAAAAGAGGCGAGCAACTCAACGGCGAAAAGAGAAAGAGTTAGAAAGAGTTGAAGGTTTGTAAAGTGACTTGTCACCCCCGCGAAAGCGGGGGTCCCGAGCAAATTTAGGGAAAACTAATTTGAGAGAGGAAAAGGAATCGCCAGCCAGAGGCCCGCCTAGACTCGGCGAGGCTGGCTGGTCGCTCTTCGAGCGAGATTCCCGCCCGCTTCGCCAAAGCTACAGCGAGGCGAGTTGGAATTTATCCCGTCGGATGACGGGACGGGAATGACAGGGAATGACAGGGAAGAAGCAGGATAATAAATAACCAATATTTTTAAAAGATGGAAAAACAAATTACCGAGAAACCAACCTACGATAAAATTGCCATGTGGCTTATTAACTTAGAGTGTAATTTCAACTGCCCCTACTGTTTTTATGAAGATTCTCAGCGAAGCCTGAAACAAAGAATGGCCTGTATGATTATGGAAAGAATCCCGGCTTTGAATATTTACAAAACACGCGTTGTCTCTCCTGAAGAAGCGGAAAAGTTTTTCAATAAAGATGGCTATCGTTGGTGGATTATAATTTCCGGCGGTGAACCTTTTATTTATCCTAAATTTATTGAGATTGTTCAAAAGCTTTCCAAAAATCACTTAATTACCATTGGTACCAATTTAAGTTTGCCGGTGGATGAATTTATTAAACAAATTAAACCTGATAATATTCACTCTTTCTACGCTTCACTTCATTTGGGAGAAAGAGAAAGAAAAGGATTATCTATGGAAGAATTTTTAACAAAAGCTACTCTTTTGCAAAATGCCGGATTTAAGGTAGAAGCAAATTATGTAATGTATCCACCGCTAATTGATCGTTTCCAAGAAACTTATGAAAAGTTTAAGGAGCGGGGGATAGAATTAGAAGCTAAAGTTTTTCGGGGAAAGTACGAAGGCAAGGAGTATCCTCAAAGTTATACCGATGAGGAAAGGAAAATGTTTTATGATTTGATTCCTTCTGAGGTGGATAGAGCTGCCAGCTTTCACAATCTTTCCTTCAAGGGAGTTCCCTGTTCGGCTGGCTTAAAACTGGTTAGAATTAATCCGGATGGGAGTGTTACTCGTTGTCCTCACGACCACGAAAAATTAGGCAATATCTTTACTCAAAAATTAAATCTACATCAAAGACCAAAGAAGTGTGATGTGCCTTATTGCAAATGCACCTTAGCTATTAAAGAAGGGTGTGTTGATTTTAATCAGAGAAAATAAAAGAACCCTTGGGGAGCGGTAGCTGTGGAAAGCGTACTTATTGTACGCCCCAAGCAATTGCTCCCAAGGGTTCGCCCTCATTTTTTATGAGGGGTTAAAGTTAAAGCCTATCTAGAAAATTTTTCAGGTCTAGATTAATCCAGACCTGGCTCCCTACACTGGCTGGCCCTGCTTCTTCTCGATCTAATCGGGCCTTCCAGCTGGTCAATTCTATCGCCAGCCGTTCCCGATTTTTAATACAGACCAGCGCCGCCATCTCCTTATTCGGCAGAAAGAGGTTGTAAACCTCTTCTACCCCATTTGGATGGATCCATTTCTGGATTGCGGTTTTTTTCTCAAACCGCATACCTTCCTTCCCCCAGTAGCAGACATTGAAGCCTGCCACAATTTCCACCACGGTCCGGACCGTCCTGTAGCCCTGGGGTGGGCTGTTATGGGCCGTGAGGACCAAATTGATCCTCTCAAAACGAGGGGATACGGGATCCCCCTGTATCTTCGCGGCATAAACCTCGCCAGCTACTGCAATCCCGCTGGCACTAAACACCAGTGCCAGTACCATTACCATCACTGCTAATAATCCTATCTTTTTCATTTTCCTTCTCCTTCTATTAAATTAAAGTTTTAACAGCTAACTAACAATTAGTTAACTGTCTGTCTCTTCTTCAGCTCTTTCCTCCTTTAAATTGTTAATGTTCGTTATGAGTCAAAAAGTATTCATAAACTTTATAAACTTTACGAACTTTATGAACTCTCTGACTCTCTGACTCTCTAGAGCCCTGTGCTCTTGAGAACATATTAATTTAACACATTCTCAGGAACACAGCAACTCCATTTTTTATTTTATAACAAAACTTCTTTCTTATCGTTATTTTCTTCTTCATTCTCTTCTAAACCAGGTCCTCTCTCATCAGAAATAAAGTTTGTCTTAAAACTAAAATTCTTTTCTGTAGGGAAAGAATTTTCAGCAAACTCATCTTTTGGTTCTTCTGGCCACGGTTCCGTTGAGTCATTTTCGGGTTCTTCAACTTCTTTAATAACTTCTCCAATTCTTTTATTGTTTTCAGATTCATTGTCTCTAGAAGCCATTTCATAAAACATAGGTAACTCAAAAGGATCTTCTGCTTTATCTTTTTTAGTGCGGTTACTCTTTCCTTTGTTATTGGTGTAAATCCAGCTATCAGCTTTGTCTCCTAAGCTTAAAATTATACCTAAGGCCAATAAGAGGCCTACAACTCCACCAATCAAAGTATTTAGAAATACTTTAGGATATTCTGGTTTTTCAGAAAAAACAGGTCCGCTGATATTTTTAAGAAAGATATTATCATTTCCATGATAGTGTTTTCCATCAAAAAGTAATTTTTCAACAGCAGCGTTCATAATGGCTTTATTTTCCGTAAAATCCTTATGAAGAACTTCAATGCTTACTATTCCTGCTCCGGTTGCTTTACCAGCGATTATGGTCTTATTCCATTTCTTTAGTCTTTCTTTGGGATCATTGCCAAAATTATCTTCAATGCTATGTTTGCTTCCTAAAACTCCCTGCATAAAATTAGCAGATTGAATTACTTCTTTAATAACGGCTCCAGCATATTCAGACGATTTGGCCGCTCGATAAGAATCAACATTAAGGTTCTTTTGCAAAATCAAAAGTCGTACCTCGCTAGAGTAGGTAGGTGGGATTATGGCGCTCACAGCAAAAGTTAACGAGGCAACAATCAAGATTACGATTCCAATAAACTGCCACTTGCTTTTTATTGTTTCCAAAATAGAACCTGTTTTATTCTCCATTTATAAACTTTAAAGGTTAACCAAACATATAAGCATACTTTGTAAAAAAAGTCAAGGGCATTCTCGCTGAATTTGGAAATGTGGTTAGTCGCTATTGACTAATTTGTATTTCTGTGCTTATATTAACGGTTAATAAAATTTGAGTCTTTAGATGTTGCAGGATACTTCTAGAAGGATTTTTAGGTTTTTAGACTCAGATTATAATCCGTAAATTATATAAGTCACCTAATATGACCGATAGAAGATATAACCAATTAATAAACTTATCCAAGTCTTTTGTGGACCTGATAGTTGTCGGGGTGAGTTTTTATTTGCCAATTTTACTCTTCAAGATTCAAAACAGAGAAATGGGTCGGGGAAGTGTTTTGATAGAAAATCTACCTAATGGCTCTATTTTGGGAGCAGGAAGTATTTATTACTGGCTAGTCTGGGTTGTCATCTCTCAGTTGGTAATTTTTTGGACCATTGGTCTTTATAGAAGAGAAATTTCTTTCTTTAATTTTGAAGAATTGAGAAAAGCCATTAAAGCTTTAACTATTGGTTTTTTATTGGCTTTATTTTTAGGAGTTGCCCTAAGGTTAGATTGGGAATTTATTAGAAGTTTGATAATCTTTGGTTTTCCTACTGGGCTTTTTCTGGTGGCAGTAGAACGGTATCTTTTTTATAAAGTAATCAGAACTAATCATAAAAAGGGGAAATGGGTTAAAAAAATTGCTATTTACGATGTTTGCCCTACCGGAAGATTACTTTTGAAGAAACTTTTTGAATCTCCTCAGTTGGGCTATCTCCCCGTGGGCTTTATTGATAATAAGGTGAAAAGAGATACTAGAATAAAAACTAACTCTGAAGAGACTAGGGCAGAAGTTCCTGTTTTAGGAAGAATGGCTGATCTCAAAAAAATTATTCAGCAGGAAGGTATTGAGGAGTTATTTGTGGCTACTCCAGCTATTAAAGAAGGAGATATTAGAACAATCTCTAGAGTTTGCTTAAAAAATAAAATTAATTATCGATTTATTCCGAATTTAATTAAGGAACCGTTGCATAGAGTAGCCCTGGATTCTTTCGGAGGGATTCCTTTTCTTAGGACAGAAGAGCCAAGAATAAATATTACCACTAGAGTTATTAAACGAACGGTTGATATTGTGCTTTCTGTTCTAGCCTTAATTTTGCTGGCTCCTGTTTTTCTTTTAGTTGCTATTTTGATTAGAAAAGATTCCAAAGGTCCAATTATTTTTAAGCAGAAAAGAATTGGTAAAGATGGAGTGTCTTTCAAAATGTACAAATTCCGTACTATGAAAACTAATGCTACTAAATATGCTTATTGTCCAGCAGACAGACAAGATAAACGAATCACTCAGATAGGAAAATTTTTAAGAAAAACCAGTTTGGATGAAATCCCTCAATTCCTCAATTCTCTTAAAGGGGAAATGAGCTTGGTTGGTCCTCGTCCAGAAATGCAATTTATTGTTAAGAAATATAATTCCTATCAAAGAGAGCGTCTTTTGGTAAAGCCAGGGATTACTGGTATTTGGCAAGTTACTGCGGATAGAAAGAAATGTATCCACGAAAATTTAGATTATGATATTTATTACATTGATAATTTATCTATTCTTTTGGATGTCTTAGTTATCTTTAGAACTTTTTGGTTTGCAGCTAGAGGAGTTGGAGCCTCCTAAATATTCCATGAAAATCATTATTTAAAACTATGAAAAGATCAGTTTTATTATTAGTTCAAAATTTACCGGTACCTCAAGATAGAAGATTTTGGATGGAGGCGGAAGCTTTAAAACATAACGGTTTTAAGGTAACTGTTATTTCTCCTAGAAAGCCTGGGCAAAAGAAATCGGAAAAGCTTGCCGGAATTCAAATTTATCGTTATTTAAGGCCACCTCAATCTAATGGCTGGTTAGGCTATATCTTTGAGTATAGCTATTCTTTATTTTGGAGCTTCTATTTAAGTCTTAAAGTGGCAGTTACTCAAGGCTTTTCTATTATTCAGGCAGCTAACCCTCCTGACTTATTCTTTTTAATAGCTAGTTTCTATAAATTATTTGGGGTAAGTTTCGTTTTTGATCAACACGATTTAGTGCCGGAGATGTTTCTATGTAAGTTTTCTAAATCTCGTAAACATCCAGTTTATAAATTACTTTGTTTTTTAGAGGGCTTGTCACTTAAAATTTGTGATGTTCATCTCGCCACCTGTGTTTCTGGCCAGCAGTTTGTTCAGAAACGACAGAAGATTGAATGTCCTAGTGTGGTAGTGCGTTCTGCTCCAGATCTAGCAAAATTAAATACCAATAAAGTAAATCCTGAAATAGAGAAAAAAGTTGAAAAACTTAAAAGAAAATTTAAGTATCTTGGTGTTTATCTGGGAGTTATGGGTCCTCAAGACGGCGTAGATAAATTGCTTAGGAGTATTCGGTTTATTGTTCATGATCTAAAAAGAAAAGATATTGGTTTTGTTTTAATGGGCGAAGGCGACGATTTAGAACGCCTTAAAATTATGGCTCAAAAATTTAGGATTGAAAGACAAGTTGTTTTTACTGGTTGGGCTGACCAGCAAGCTATTACTGCTTATTTCAGTCAAGCCGATTTAGGATTAATGCCAGAGCCAAAAAATGATTACACGGACAATTCATTACATAATAAGATTTTGGAGTATATGGCTTTTGGGCTACCAATCTTAGCTTATGACTTAAAAGAATTACGGTTAAATACTAAAAGGGCGGCGGTTTATGTTAAAGACGATGATGAAAAAAGATACGCTAAAATTGCCGTAAAACTCTTGGACAGTCCTCAGCTTCGGAAGGAGATGGGGAATTTTGGCAAACAGAGGATGGAGCTTGAAAATTTTAAATGGGAAGCCTCAGTAGAAGAACTTTTAAAAGCTTATGAGTATTTGATGGTCGAGAAGGCAGAAGTTCATAAGGTTGAAAGTTTATAAACTAGAGCTCTAGTTGACTTCTCCTCTTTTTTACGCTATAAAGTTCTGTTCTTAAAGTTTAATGGTTATTCCAATTTAATGAAGAAGAAAATATTATTTATTACCAATAATCATCCTGTTCCGGACTATCGTCGTCTCTGGAAAAAGGCAACATCTCTTCAAAAAGATGGCTATGAAGTAAAAATTATTTGTCCCTCTAATAACAAAAGAAAATTAGGCACCTATAAATTGGAAGATATAACTGTGTTTTATTATTGGAAACTTTTCTCTAGAAATAATTTTCCTATGTTTCTTTTGGGAGAGATGATAGATCTCGTAAAAGTTAGTCTATTAGTTCTAGGTCTGTATCTTAAAAGAGAATTTCAAGTTATTCATCTAGTTAATCCAACAGACACTTTAACTCTGATTGGATTATTCTATAAGCTAGTAGGTTATCAATTTGTTTATGAAATGAATGAGTCTTATCCAGAGAAGTTTAAACATAGAGAAGCAGGAATGAGCAAAAATAACCAATTAGTCCTTAGTATTCTAAAAAAGTTTGAGAAACTGGCGCTAAACATTGCCGATTTAATTATTGTCCCTGACTCTAGACAGAAAGCTAGAATTGTTCGTTTAATCCAGGAAAAGAAAAATAGGATTATTACTATAGAGCCCTTACCAGACCTGAAAGATTTTTATCAGCCCCTGCTTAATGAAAATTATAAAAAGGGATTTAATCATTTAGCACTTTATGCAGGAAGTTTAAAAATAGAAAGGGGAGTTATTAAACTTTTGCAGGCTATAGATTTAATTGTAAATAAATTAGGCAAAGATGATATCTTGTTCATTTTAGCTGGAGAAGGAAAAGATAAAGAAAAGTTGAAAAAATATGCTCGGAAGAAAAATATTTTTAAAAATGTTTATTTCCCTGGCTGGCTGAATCAAGAAAAATTTTTAGAATATCTAACCGATGCAGAAATGGGTTTGGTGCCGGAGCCAATAAGACAACAAAAAAGCGTTTTAAGAGACTCTGTCTTTGAGTATATGGCGGCTGGGAAACCAATAGTGTCTTTTGATTCCAGAATTGGACGCAATAAAATTGGTAAGGCGGGTTCATTGATTGCTGATTATAATGAGCTTACTTTTGCTAAAGAAATTATTAGAATTATTGACAATAAAGATAAGAGCCGGGCCATGGGAGAAGTAGGAAAGATGAGGGTGGAGAGAGATTTTAATTGGCTTAAATCAGAAATTAAATTGCTCTCAGCTTATGAGGAATTATTTATAAGAAAATCTTTTTTTGGCACTAAAGATCCTATCCAAAAACCAGCTTGGTAGGTTGAATTTTAAAATAAAATGATTTTTTTTAAAAATAGGTTGCTTTTATTTTTTAGTTTAATTATACTTAACTAAATTAGAGATTAGAAAATTATTGTTTTTACTTTAATAAATAAAAAATAAAAAAAAGAAATGAAGAACAAAATCCTCACCATGGTATTAGCGGTGGGTTTGCTGGCGGTTTTACCGGCGGTGGCTTCTGCTAAAGATGAAAATAGTGGAGAAAGAGCTAAAATTAAAGAGGGTAAAGTGATGAGTGTAATCCCTGAAAAGGGGCTAATTGTTGTTAAGAAAAATGGTCATCTCTACAATTTCAATCTAGCCTTATCTGATCCAAGCAAAACAGAACTGCTCAGTAAATATGGAGTTAATGTTGATTTTTTTGAGTTAGAACCGGACGATCGAATAACTTGCCGAGGCAGAAGATTCCCTCAGTACTTTGTACCGTCTAAATGTCGAGTAGAAGTGGGTTCTCAAGACAAGCTTTATAGGGATAAGAAGGGAATTATAGTAGTAGATGTTTATGGCGTAGATCCTGTTAATAATTTAATTTATGCTGCTCATAGTTTAAATAAAGTAGATGTAACCACCATTAAGAAAGGAGACGCAAAAATTACTTACGAAGGAGAAAATAGATCTCTTAGTAAATTAGAATCTTACTGGAGATTGCATGTCAAAGGAGAATGGGACAAGAGCCAAGGTATATTTAAAAGGGTTGAGTATATTAGGATTAAACAGAAACATAAAACTGAACCAGCCTACGGGTACTAGAAGAGAGTAGAAAGTGACTTGTCACCCCCGCGAAAGCGGGGGTCCCGAGCAAATTTAGGAAAAACTAATTTGATAAGGGAAAAAAGGAATCGCCAGCCAGAGGCCCGCCTAGACTCGGCGAGGCTGGCTGGTCACCCTCTGGGTGGCAATCCCAGAAATTGTCTCTGGGTGACAATCCCGGCAAAATTTGTGTTCATCAACAATAACTAACTAGCACTCCCACTTGACGAGTGCTAGTTTTTTTTATATATTGAATATTACGATTAGTAATTTCAAATATATTGAAGATTACGATAAATGATTTTAATTAATAAATAATAAATCAAAAATGGCTAAACAAATAAAGTTCAACGAGAAAGCTCGACAACGATTATTGTCGGGAGTTAACAAGGTTGTGGACACCGTAAAAGTAACCATAGGTCCTAAAGGAAGAAATGTTGTTTTGGATAAGGGCTTCGGATCTCCTACCATTACCAACGATGGAGTAACGATTGCTAAAGAAATTGAACTAGAAGAAAAATTTGAAAATATTGGAGCAGAATTAGTAAAAGAAGTAGCCAGTAAAACTGGTGATATTGCTGGCGATGGAACCACTACCGCTTCCATCTTAGCTCAAAAAATTACTCAAGAAGGAATGAAAAATGTTACCGCTGGAGCAAACCCCATTGCGATTAAAAAAGGAATTAGCAAGGGGATAGAAGCAGTTATTGGCGAAATTAAAAAAATGGCCAAGCCCGTTAAAAATAAATCAGAAAGAGCTCAAGTAGCCACAATTTCCGCTCAAGATGAAGAAGTGGGCAATATAATTGCCGATGCTATGGAAGAAGTGGGCAATGACGGAGTAATTACTGTTGAAGAATCTCAGACTTTTGGTTTAGAAAAAGATCTTGTAGAAGGAATGCAATTTGATAAAGGTTATATTTCTCCGTACATGATTACCGACACAGAAAGCATGGAAGCAGAGCTGAAAGATCCCGTGATTCTTATTACTGATAAGAAAATCACTTCCATCAATGAAATTTTACCTTTATTGGAAAAAGTTACCCAGTCAGGTAAAAAGGATATTGTTATTATTGCAGAAGATATTGAAGGAGAAGCGCTGGCTACTTTAGTGGTGAATAAACTTAAAGGAACCTTCAATGCTCTAGGAATCAAAGCTCCTGGTTTTGGAGATAGCCGAAAAGAAATGTTAGAAGATATTGCCATGCTGACAGGAGGATCACTTATTAGTGAAGAAAGAGGAATGAAATTGGAAAAAACAGAGTTAGGAATGCTGGGATCCTGCAGTAGAATAGTAGCCACCAAAGAAAATACGACTTTAATTTCTGGTGGTGGTAAAAAGTCAATCATTCAAAATAGAATTACTAACATTAAAAATCAGATTAAAGAAAGTGATTCTGACTTTGATAGAGAGAAGTTAGAGGAAAGACTAGCTAAGTTAGCCGGAGGGGTAGCCGTTTTGAAAGTAGGAGCTGTTACTGAAGTAGAGCAGAAAGAAAAACAACATAGAGTAGAAGATGCATTAGAGGCTACAAAGGCAGCGGTGGTTGAAGGAGTTGTGCCCGGTGGAGGAGTAGCTTTAATTAGAAGTATCAAAGCTCTGGATAAGGTTAATGTTAAAGGAGAGGAAAAAGTAGGTCTAGATATTTTAAGAAGATCGTTAGAAGATCCTCTAAGACAAATTGCTATTAATGCGGGCAAAGAAGGATCGGTGGTAGTGGAAAAAGTAGCTCATCTTTCGGGAGATGAAGGATATAATGCTGCTAGTGATAAATATGAAAATATGATAGAGGCAGGGATTATTGATCCTGCCAAAGTAACCCGTTCGGCTGTAGAAAATGCAGCTTCAGTAGCTTCTATGATTCTTACTACAGAAGTAGTTGTTACTGATCTTCCAGAAAAAGACGGCGCTGATGCTAGCGCAATGGCTGGAATGGGTGGCGGTATGGGTGGTATGGGCGGAGGAATGCCAATGGGCGGAGGAATGGGTGGAATGATGTAAAACAAATTTCTATTTGGACTAAAAATAAAAAGGCGGGATTTCTCCCGCCTTTTTTAATAAATATCTGCACGGAGCTTGCCAAAAGTAATATTTTTGTTTAAATAGATGTAATGTGCTAGTACCTTAGCCAAGTCAATCTTTAAAAGAGGAGGAATTAATGACAAAGTCAAAGTTGAAAAACAAGGAAGCTGGACTTTTCTCAAGAGAGTTGCTTTATTTAGTGGCGGAAACGAGAGCCCAGATAAAGCAACTGGAGCAAATAAAATTTAGGAGTAACAAAGAAGATGAGGACCTTGGAAATCTGAAACGCCTAAAAGAAGTTTTAGAAGACCAGTTCAAAAAAAGAGCAGGCCTTGAAGCTTAATGAAACCGAACCTTATTTCTCTATAGAATAATAAATAGAGAATATAAGGTTCGGTTATTTTATTCTTTTATAATTCCAAAATCTATAATGCTAAAGTATTTCTAGAGGTTTTCGTCTGATTCTATGTGCTCAATAGCCTTTTCTAATGCTTCAAAACTATTGGTGATAACAATTTTATCTCGCATTACAAGATAGTTTAATGAAATAGAACCATCTTTTAGAAAGTTTTGGTAACGTCCTCCAGGATATTTACTGCTAGAATAGAATTCTAGAGAGTAAAGCTCAGACTCATTAACAAAATTATTAAAGAAATCTGCGTCTTCTCCCAAGAAAACAAAATTCTTTAAATCTCTAACCATATAAGCCTCCCAACGCTTTAGCACCTCTTCTGTTTTTTGGTGTTCCGGAAATTTAGATTCTAGAACAATGGTAGCTTTGGGGATTTCACTGGATGGTGTTTGAGCTAGAAAATAATAATAATTAGGAGTAAGTATTTCAGCTACATAATCAGGGACCATTAACTTTAATTCCTCTACTAATGTTTCTAAATCCAGGTTTTCACCTATTTCATCAGCAAAATTTATTTGGACTTCTTTTTTGGTATTCTCTTTAGCTATTTCAGGGAAAGAACCCGTTAGCGTTTCTAACAAGTTAGCATTTTCCTGAAAGGTGATATATTTTTGAGTAGCGGTATTCCCTTTATTGGTAACTGTGTTTTCTTCAGAAGTTTCTTCTTCAACATCTTCTCCAGATTCTGTTTCTCCACCAATTTCTTTTGGCTCGGTTGGGCTAGAAGTTTTTGAGATAGAAGTTTCTTCAGAAACAGTAACATCGCTAGCAATTTCTTCGGGATCGGTTATTTTGTCAGCTTTATTTCTAGTAAGTAAAAATAAAATACCAGCCGTAAGAAAAATTATAATAGTGATAGCTCCTCCAATAATAAGTATTTTTTTTGTTTCAGAATCATTTCCTTCAGAACTTTTTAATTCAGGGAACTCTTTTAGATTAAGTAACCCATTGGCTGGCTGTTCGGGAGTAACCCCTGCAGATTTTACATCAGAAGATGTTGGTTGGTCAGCCGAAGAGTCTGCAGTGGGTAAATCGGTGGGTGGTGAAATTTCTGGTTGATTCGCGGGTTGATCTGTAGGGGTAGGATTAGAACTCCCAGGAAGATCGCTCGGTGGCGGAGGAGTTGCTAGATTCTCCGATGTGGTAGCAGGACGGAAAGCTGGGTCTACCGGACTGAGATTAGAGTTTTTTAATGATTCTCTGGAGGGTGATTGGTTGTCCATAATAATTTATTTATTTTGTTTTTTATTTTATATAAATGACTTTTCATTCAGAGGGTGATCATCTCAAGATAATTTTCAATTCACAATTCACAATTCACAATTAAGGAATATCTATAATAATTTTCAAATAAGGAATATTTTTAAAACTTTTTATAGTATACAAGTTATTTAAATTTTAGGCTAGGGGATAAATAAATAGTGTGCTATTATATAAAAAGAAAAATAGTTCACTAAAATAGAAATGAAAACTAACAATAATCAACTCGCTCAATTTTTACTAGATTCAGGCCTGGTCAAAGAAAAAGACATTCAATCAGCTCAAAAAAATACTCCCGGAGAAAAATGGGCGGATGCTTTAGTTTCCTCGGAAAAAATTACTGATGAGCAATTAAGAAAAGCGCATGCTTATATTGCCGGAATACCGTATGTAAATTTGGAAAATGTTTTTATCCCCAAAGAAGTGCTCAGGATTATCCCAGAATCAATTGCTAGAAAGAATAACATTGTGGCTTTCCAACAAGACAAGGGGAAATTAAAAGTGGCCATGCTGAATCCTAATGACTTACCGGTTATAGATTTTATTCGGAAAAAAACGGAGTCTAAAATTGTTCCTTGTCTAACTTCCAAGCAATCAATCCAAAAAGTATTAAATCAATATCAAAAATCTTTACAGGCAGAATTTGGAGAAATAATTGAAACGAACTCTCAAACGGCTTTGGTAAAAAATAGTGAAAAGGAAGATCTTGAAAAAATGGCCACTGATTTACCAGTCGTAAAAATCGTTAAAACTTTAATTAAACATGCTATTCTGCAGTTAGCTAGTGATATTCATATAGAGCCCAAGGAAGATGGTATAACAATCCGATATAGAATTGACGGCATTCTCCACGACATTATGGATCTTCCTAAGAAAATTCTTCCCTTTATTGTGGCTAGAATTAAAGTGCTTTCTAATTTAAAACTTGACGAACATCGTCTTCCTCAAGATGGACGCTTTAAAATAACCGATGATAATCTTAATGTTTCTTTTCGAGTTTCAGTTATCCCAGTGTATGGAGGTGAAAAAATTGTAATGAGAATTTTGGACGAGTCTTCTAAAGGATTTACTTTAGAACAAATAGGTATGGAGGGCAGGGGTTTAGAGTTGGTACAAGCGGCCGTGCGGAAACCCAATGGTATGATTTTAATTTCTGGTCCAACTGGAAGTGGGAAAACTACTACGTTGTACACAATAATTGATTTATTAAATTCACGGCAAATTAATATTAATACCATTGAAGATCCTATTGAATACCGAATGTCGGGGGTTAATCAAACACAAGCGAATGCCAAAATAGGGCTTACTTTTTCTACTGGTTTAAGATCTTTACTCAGACAAGATCCAGACGTTATTATGGTAGGAGAGATTAGAGACACTGAAACGGCAGAAATTGCAGCTCACGCAGCCATGACAGGACATTTAGTTCTTTCAACCGTGCATACCAATTCAGCTGCTGGGGCATTTCCTCGGTTAATTGATATGGGAGTAGAACCTTTTTTAGTAGCTTCTACTTTAAATTTAGTAATTGCTCAACGCTTGGTTAGAAAAGTATGTCCGCATTGTGCCACCTCTTTTAAATTAGACAAAGAGCAAATAAAAACTTTAGCAAAAAAGATGGATGTTAATGCTCTAAATACTCTTTTGGAAAAGGATCCTCGTATTTCTGAAAAATCAGGAGGAGCACATTCCTTAGAAGATATAACTTTCAGAAAAGGGAAGGGCTGTGATCGTTGTGCTCAAAGTGGTTATAAAGGAAGAATCGGGGTTTTTGAAGTATTGGAAGTAGATGAAGAAATAGCTAAAATGATTACTCAAGAAAAAAGTGCAGTTGAGATTGAGGAGACAGTGAGAAATAAGGGTATGAGAAAAATGCTTGAAGATGGTTTTTTGAAAGCCGCCTTAGGGGTTACAACAATAGAAGAAGTATTGAGAGTAGCAGATGAATAAAAATTAATCTGTCAAATATGGTTGATGGGTTAATAACTAATCAATAACTAGTGATTTAGATCAATGCCTTTTTATTATTATGAAGCTAAAAATTTAAAAGGAGAAAAAACTTCTGGGACGCTGGAGACAAAAGATAAACAGAGCTTAGTTTGGGAACTTAAAAAGGATAAGTTTATTCCCACCCTGATTGAGATTAGAAAAGAAAAAAAGAACCAGTTTAAATCGTTTAATTTCTCAATTTTTAAGGGAGTCTCTTTGGTGGATAAATTAATGTTTACTCGTCATTTGGCCGTTATGGTAAAAGGAGGAGTAAGCTTGCCAGAAGCGATAGAAATGTTAGCCAATCAGGTAAAATCTCCCTATTTCCAGGTTGTTTTAAAAGCAGTTTCTAAAGATGTAAAGAAGGGTGTCCCTTTATGCGAGGCACTAGAAAATTATCCCAATATTTTCTCTCTAATCTATGTCAATATGGTAAGAGTAGGAGAGACTTTAGGGAAACTAGAAGAAGCTCTAAAGCTTTTGGCTCTTCAAATTAAAAAAGAGCATGATCTTAAGAGTAAGGTGAAGGGGGCAATGATTTATCCGGGAGTTGTGCTAGCGGCTACATTTGCCATTGGGATTGTTATGATGATTGTGGTGATTCCTAGGATTACTACCATTTTTTCTGAGTTAGAGATTGAGCTACCGTTACCTACTCGAATGATAATTTTTGCCAGTGATTTTCTGCAGAATCAACTTTTTCTATTTTTAGGCGGGGTGGCAGTGCTAGGAATTGGTATAAGATTTTTTATCAAGAGTTCTTTGGGTGGAAAAATAATCAGCTGGTTTGCATTAAAAACTCCTATAATTAAAATTATTACTATTAAAATTAATTCTGCTAGTTTTTGCCGAACTCTCTCTTCTATGCTGGATGGAGGAGTTCCAGTGGTGAAGGCCTTAAAAATAATTTCTTTAGCAGTAGCTAATGTCCATTATTCACAAGCCATAAAAGAGGCAGCCGAAGAAGTGAAAAGAGGAGTATCCTTAAATGTTGTGCTTGGAAAAAAATCAGCTATTTTCCCTCCATTGGTAGTCCAAATGGTAAAGGTGGGAGAGAAAACTGGGATGAGTGTTTCTATACTAAAACAGTTGGCTGATTTTTACGAACAAGAAGTAGATGCGCTGACTAAAAATATGGCTTCCATTGTGGAACCGGTTTTAATGATTATCATTGGAAGTGCGGTAGGATTTTTTGCTATTTCTATGTTGCAACCAATGTATTCAATTATGGAGCATATAGAATAGCGGAATAATTTTTAAACCTTAAATAAAAAAATCGTTTAAATACTTTAGATCTTCAGGTTAAGCAATGAGTTTAATAAAAAAACAAAATCAACAGAGACTTAAAGGAGTTACCCTGGTTGAGGTTTTAATTTCTATCTTTTTATTGTTGGTTGTTACTCTGAGTTTTTACGGAATGATTATGTTGGCTGGTAAAATAGTGGCCGATTCCAAACTAAGAACGATGGGGCTCTATTTAGCCAATGAAGAAATAGAGACTATAAAATCTATGGCTTACAACAATATTGGCACGGTTGGAGGAGTGCCGTCGGGGGAATTGCCTCCAGTTAAAAATATAGAAAAAGGAGGCTATTCTTTCCAAGTTAAAACAGAGGTTAAATTTTTAGATGATGAAATGGATGGAGTTTTTCCTGAAGATGAAAATCCCTCGGACTATAAAGTAGTGCGTTTAGAAGTTATTTGGCCTAGTTCTTTTAAGAAAAAAGAAGCTATTTTAATAACCAGTATCTATCCAGATATTTTAGAGCAAGCGGGAACTGGAGGGATTTTAAGTATTAATGTGATTAATTTTGAAGGGGTGGGAGTGATTGACTGTGATGTAGAAATTTCTAATGCTAACTTAGATCCACCAGTATTAATTAACACTGGGACAGATGATATCGGTAACGTAACTTTATATGGTATGCCAGCTTCTCAAGATGGCTATCAAATTAAATTAGAGCGTTCTGGTTATGAAACGGTTACCACTCTTCCTCCTTATCCAACCAGCTCTTTTCACCCCGTTGATGAACATATTATTGTGGTGGCTGGTCAATTAAATGCCAGATCTTTACAACTTGATGAATTAGGAGATGTCACCGTGATGGTAAAAAATGAAAGTGGATTAGCTGTTGCTGGGCTTGGTGCGACTATGCAAGGTGGTCGGATCATTGGATACACAGAAGATGTTGATCCCCAACCGGTTTATTTTTTTGACGAGAGTAATTTAGCTACTAACGCAGAGGGTATAATCAATGTAGCCGATGCTAGCCCTGGAAATTATAATTTTTCAATCAATGATTCTAGTTATGAATTAATAAATATTAATCCTGCTAGTCCCTTTGATTTGCCGGCGGGAGGAATAATTAATGTGCAAGCAACTTGTGTTGAGAATACCGTAGACTCAGTATTGGTTGTAATCACGGATAATGAAACCAAAGAGCCAATTCAGGAAGCTTCAGTTTCGGTGGTGGGCTTTGATTATAATGCTACTAATTTAACTGATACTTTAGGAAAGGCTTTTTTCTGGGAAGAATTAATGGAGCAAGGAGAATATCAAATTGGAGTGACAGCGGACGGCTACGAAGAATATAACGGGACAGTTGACTTACTTGGACTTACAAAAGAAGAAGTTTATTTAACGGCTATTGAATAGTAATTTTTATTAAATTCAGCCCTATCTTTAATCGGTTTGCATAATGAAAAGTAAAAATATTAAAATTGGTCAGCAAGGAATGACTTTAGTAGAAGCTCTGGTAGCAATTTGTCTTTTTGCTGTAGCTTCAGCTTTAGTAGCTTCTTTTATCATTTTTAGTTTTAAAAGTCATTTACGCATTAATGAAGAGGCTTTAGCTACCGACAAGGTTAATCTCAATATTCAGCATCTGGTTGAAGAATTAAGGAAAATGAGAACAGGAGAAAATGGAAGTTTTCCTGTTGAACTAGCTTCTCCCAATGAAATTATTTTCTATGCGGATATTAACAAGGACGGTCTAACAGAAAAAATAAATTATTTTTTGCAAAACAATAATTTAATGAAAAGCGTAATTGTTCCGACAGGAGAACCATTAGGATATCCAGCCGAAAATGCAAAAATTACTAAATTGGCAGAAGCTGTAGCTAATAACGAAGAAACTCCAATGTTTAAATATTTAGGGATTGATCCCTTGGGTGGAGGAGAAAATATAGAGCTGAGTCAGCCGACAGATCTGTTTAGAGTAAGGCTAATTACTATTTCCTTGATTGTGGAGATTGGAGATACTGACCGACAGAGAATCGTAGGATCAAAAGTGATGCTACGAAATTTAAGAGAATATTAAACAATTAGTTAGTCATAAAGATGGGGCAATTTAGCAAGTCCAAAAAAAGAAATAATCAAAGAGGGTCCATTCTTCCCTTAATTTTAGTTTTTGGTAGCTTTTTCCTAACGATATTCACAAGTTTGTTGCTTTATATTTATAGTCAACGTCATTTGAGTGTTATAAAAATTCAGAGAGAAGAAGCTTTTAATATTGCTGAAGCGGGGATTGAAATGTATCATTGGCATGTTATTGCCGAGCTAGATGGAAAAACTGCCGAGCAAGTAAGCACCTATTGGGAGGGCACCCCTCTAGGGATTCCTTTTTATGAAAGAGAATATAAAGATCCCCAGGGGACAGCAGTGGGTAAATTTAAATTAGAAGTTACTCAGCCAGAAGAAGGGTCTACCGTAATTGAAGTCAGGTCCACGGGCTGGCATTATAATAATCCAGAAGTAAAAAGAATTATTAGAGTGAAGCTTAGAAAACCTTCTTGGAGTGATTATTCGGTTCTAGCGGATGATGTTATGCGTTTTGGAGAGGGAACGGAAATCTGGGGTCCAATTCATTCTAATGGGGGCATTAGATTTGATGGTATTGCTCATAATTTAATTTCTTCATCTAAGGAAACTTATTGGGATCCAGATACTGAGAGTTGGCGAGATGGAGTTTGGACAGCCCAACCAGATCCTAACGAGGTTTTTTTAGCAGGCATGAAATATCCAGTAGCCGAAACTGATTTTACTGGAGTCACTAGCGATCTAGCGGAAATAAAAACCAATGCTCAAGCAGATGGTATTTACTTACCTTACGCTGGACACTCTAAAGATGGTTACGATCTAGAAATAAAAGATGATGGAACGATAGATGTTTATAAAGTTAAATCAAGGGGGTCTATCTCTCACCATGTTTATTCAAGAAGTGATTACCAGAATTTGCCTCTTCCTTCAAGTGGGTTAATTTTTGTGGAAGATGATGCTACTATCAAAGGAACCTTGAATGATGTAAAAATTACTATTGCTTGCGCCGATTTGGTTAATGGTTCTAACCACCGCAATATTTATATTGAGAATGATATAAAGTATACTGGATATGATGGGACAGAAATTTTAGGACTTATCGCTCAGGGGAGTATAAAAGTCGGGCTTTACTCAGAAGATGATTTAAGAATTGACGGAGCGCTTATTGCTCAAAACGGAAGTGTTCGTCGTGATTATTACAGTATTTGGAATAGTTGGACTTATTACAAAAGGAATACGATTACTGTTTACGGAGCCATGGCTACCAATAATCGTTATGGCTTTGCTTGGGTTTGTGGAGGAGATACTTACTGCAGTGGTTATGCTAATCGTAATATTATTTATGATCCAGAGTTGATGTATAATGCCCCGCCCTTTTTTCCTACCCAAAATAGTTATAAGCTTGATGAATGGGAAGAGATTAAATGAGTTTATAAAGTTACTACTTTCAACTTTACAAACTTTACAAACTTTTAACTTAATCATTTATGTTTAAAAAAATAGATTATTCCAACAGTTTCGGTATCCAAATTGAAGATAATGCTATCCGTTTGGTAGAGATAAGACAAGGTGGGTCAGGACTAAAAATTACTGGTTTTTTTAAAAAAAGCCTAGAGCCTGATGTAGTTGATAGAGGGGCAGTTAAAAAGAAAAAAACCTTAGCACGAATTATTAATCAAGGGCTAGCTCATTGCACTCCCAGCTCTATAAAAAAGAAGAAAGTAATTTGTTCGGTGCCTGAATATAAATCTTTTGTTAAAATTATTGAGATACCTTTCATGGAGGCAGAAGAGGCAGAAGAGGCTATTAAGTGGGAGACCGAAGAGAATATCCCGCTTCCTCTAAAAAAGGTTTATTACGATTGGAAAATTATAGCCAGCTCTCAAGAAGAGAATAAAATGCAAATTATGTTAGTTGCAGCACCTCGTGATGTCATTGACAGTAGAATAGAGACTTTTGAACTTTGCGGTTTACTTCCAGTTGGTTTCGTTCCTGACTCCTTCGGGCTTAATAAATGTCTAGCTATGAACGGGCAGGACAGAAAAAATGTAAATTCTAAGACAGCTCAGTCAAATAAAGTCCAGCTGGCAGAGAAAGAACAACTGGCAACGGTTATTTATTTCGGCGATGAAAAATCAATTGTGTTTATTAGAAAGGGCTCAGTTATTCTTTTTTCTTCCAGCATTCTTTTCAATGCTTCTCAATTTCTTAAAGAAATCGTTAAACAGCTAGCCTTAAAAAATCATGGAGAATCTAAGCCTGTTAATCAGGACATAGCTTTAGAGAAAATTAAAAAAAATGGGTTTGGCAATCAGTATCAAAAAGAAGTTTATTATCAAACAGCCCAAACGGTGATTAAGGAGCTTATGAGGGAGATTAAAAATGCGCTTAACTATTTTGAGAAAAAAGAAGAAATAGAAATTCCTTCAATTTATCTTACCGGAGCCGGATCGTCACTTAAGGGAATAGACGAATTCTTCTCAGCAGAATTGAGTAGAACAATAGAACAAGATAAAGAATTAGTAGGGTATCGTATCGCCGGGAAATCATTAGCTATTCCTAAAAATTTCATTTGTGATTATTCAATTGTTTTAGGTAGCGCTTTAGGATAAAATAAAGTGTCATTTGATAAAAATAAAATGGAGATTAATCTTTTACCACCTCAACAATTCAAAAAAATAAAATTGGCTAAACTTTTCCAAAAAACGACTGGATTAATTATTTTAGCTTTCTTTATAAATTTTGCTGGTTTAGGCTATTTGTATTCCTTAAATCTTAAATTAAAAAATAAATTAGACGGAATAAAGAATGAAGCCATAACTGAGAATACTGAAGAAAAAGTTCAGAATCTAGAGCATCTTGAAGAAAAAGTAAAAGAAACATATGGCCTGGTAGAAAAAGCTAAAAAGATTAACCAGGAGAATCCTTTGCAATGGTCAGAGATTTTGAAAGAGCTGGTTTCTTTTTGTGGAGCAGGCATAAAATTCAAGAAAATTTTAGTGGACGAGAAAAATCTTAAGGAAATTAAGGTGACTGGAGTAGCAATTTCTCGTGAAGAAGTTATGATTCTTAAAAATAAATTAGAAGAATCAATTCATTATCAGGAGGTTAATTTTCCAATTTCTAATCTTACATCAAAAACAGATGTTATGTTTGAATTTACTTTAAAACTTAAGAATGAATAGAAAATTAAAAATGAATTTAGTTGTTTTTCTTTTGCTGGAGATTGTTTTTTTTGCCGTAGGTGCTTGGTTCTTTGGGAAAAATGAACAGTTACTGCGAGAGATTATTAAAGAGAAAAAAACTAGTCGTAATTTGGAGCTTAAAATTTTAGGTTACGATAAAATAGAATCAGAATATGCCAAATTGGCAGAGGAAGAAGAAGTAATTTGGAGATTCGCCTCCAAAGATAGTCCTGTATCTTTTATAAAAGAGATAGAAAAAGCAGCCATTGAGTCAGAGACCGATTTGGAAATAGAAATATATAAACCAACAATTAGTTCCAAAAAAGATAAGGAAAAACAAGAAAAACAAGAAAAAGAGGGAACCGTTCCCCTTGCTTTTGTTTTAAATACTAAGGGCGCTTTTAATTCCTTTGTAAAATTTTTGGTTAAGTTAGAAAATTTAAGCAAGTATGCTAGCTTAAAGAGTATCAATCTAGAGAAGCAAACCGTTAAAGCCAATAAAGATGCTCCCGCAGAAGAATATTTAGCTGGAGAAATAATTATTTTTGCTAAATGAAAAACATAAAAAAACTAAAAATTTCCCTTAAGAAAGACGATGTTATCAAAGAAAAAATTACGGCTGTCTCTATGTCGATTTTTGTCTTTATCCCGGTTCTTTCCTTGATATTCTGTTGGTATTATTTTAACTTAAATTTAGATAAGCAACTTGAAGCTATTGCCACGGAGAAAGAAATAAAGTTTGATTATGAGATTAATCCTCAAGATTTAAAAGACCTAAAAGATTTTTTCAAAGAAAGACAAAGAAAATATCAAGAGAGCAATGAATTGCAAATTAGAGAAATTTTTTAAATAGATAATTATTCTGTTTTAGTAAGGAGGGTGAGCTAACAGATGTTAATAGGCTTAGTATTTATTCTATGGATAGTATTCAGACAAGAAAATTTGATCTTGGATTGGTTCTAAGTGTTATCAAGACTCTAATTTATTTTAAAGTAAGAGCCATTAGACCTACGCTGGTTAAAGTGCAACGCCTGCTTCTCAACTTGAGCGGAATCCATTTCTCTTCAGTTTCTTTATCAAAAATTAGAGAAATTTTAAGTTGGCTACAAGAAAAAGGATTGATAGAAGGAGAAGGTGGTATTTACCAATGGGGCAAAGATCAATCCAATGTTCCAGTAAGTGCTTCAGTCCAACAAAGTAAAATAGTAGCGGAGAAGATGAAAATAGCCGTAAGAGCGATTAGAATATTAAAATTGATACCAGCTATTAAATTAATAGGAGTTTGTGGAACCGTTGCTACGGGGAATCCCAGAGAATCAAGTGATATTGATTTGTTCATTGTAACTAAGGCGGGAAGAATTTGGTCAACTCGATTATGGATTATGGTGTTGCTAGAGGTTGCTGGTTTAAGAAAGAAGAAATATAAAAAAGCAGGGAGAATTTGCCTAAATTATTTGGTTGCTGATGATAATTTGGAATTAAAGTTTAAAGATTTATACACAGCTCTAGAATTTGTTTCTATGATTTGTCTGTTAGATAGGGGCAACACCTTACGAAAATTAAAGATGAAAAATTTATGGATTAAAAAATATTTACCCAATGCGGAGTGGCCAGAAATAGAAGATCTTAACTATTGGCAGCAGAAGATTCGGGGGCAAAAGATTAAAGGCTCAAAACGAAGATTAAGGAAAATCGTTGTGGCTTTTAATTTATGGGAAAAGCTGGCTATGATTTTTCAAGAGAGAAGGATAAAGCGCAAAAGGAAAAAAGAAAAAGGAGGGCAGGTTTATTGGGGAGCAGATGCGCTTATTTTTCATCCAAAACCTAAAAGTATTTTGTTTAGAGAATTATATCAACAAGAATTAGTAAAGCAGAAGCGGGTGATTCAAGGGGTGCTGGGAGAGGTGGAAAGTTTGTAAAGTGGAAAGTTCATGAAGTTCATAAAGCTCATAAGGTTTGTAAAGTTTAGGCAATTGATAATGGACAATTGATGATTGACAATGGAGAATTGAAGATTTCATTGTCATTCCCGCGTAGGCGGGAATCCAGATTTCTAAAACACACTGTACTTATTTTACTGTAACAGTAAAATAGCTTTTAAATAATACTTATTTCTTCTAGTAAAGCTATATGAAACTTAGAAAATGATACAGGTCAGCTTTCTAGTAATTGTTAATTTGTATTTAGTCTCAGAAATTTTATTCTAGTTTCTGGACCCCCGCTTTCGCGAGGGTGACAAGTCACTTTAAAAACTTTTAACTTTTAACTTTTAACTCTATGCCCAACTATCGTCTAAAAAGCGCCAATATAAATTTACGAGATGAATTGGCAACCATTATTAACCAAGAGTTTAAGTTCTCGGCACTGGTTACTGTTATAAAAATTGAAACCTCGGGTGACTTTAAAAACATTAAAGCGTATCTTTCCGTGATGCCTACAGAGGAAACTCAAAAAGTGACCAAAGTTTTGCAAAAAGCTGTTTATGAAATAAGTCGGCAACTTGCTCAAAGAGTGAGAATCAAGTATATTCCAAGGATACATTTTTTCTATGATCAAGGAGGAAAAAATGCCGTAGAAGTTGAAAAAATTATAGCCAAACTTCATGAAGAGAAAAAAATATCAAAAAAAGCTGAATGAATTGGCAACAATTATTAAAAAGGCCGAATCTATTGCTTTAGTTACTCATAAAAATCCTGACGGTGATGCCATGGGAAGCACTCTAGCCTTAAAAATTTACTTAGAAAAAATAGGGAAAAAAGCGACAGTTTTTTACGCTGGGAAAATGGATACCCATCTGCGTTTTTTGCCAAAATATCGTTTGGGATATTTTAAAGAAGAAAATTTTTTGGATGATGCTTATATAAAAAGGGAAAACTTTGATCTTTTTATCGTTTCTGATGCTCCGGAATTAAAAAGAGTTGGGCTATTTTCTCTCAAAAATGAAAATACCTTACGAGAAAAATTAGTTTTTATAGATCACCATACCGATCGAGTAGAAGAGAAATGCTTGCTAGAAATTGCTTCTCGTAAAAAGGCAGCCACTTGCCAAATAATCTATGATTTTTTTGAGTTCCATAAAATTAATTTTGGAGAAAACATTGCTACTTGTTTATTGACTGGTCTTTTCACAGATACAGGAGGATTTTTACATGCCAATACTACCAGCCGAATTATGCAACTAGCCTCTAATTTGATGAGAAAGGGGGCCTCTCTTTCTAAAATTGCCAAAAAGACTTTTTCTAATAGAAAAGCCAACGCTTTAAAGATTTGGGGACGAGCGTTAGCAAGAGCTAGATTTAATAAAAATAGTAAGCTAGTATTTTCTTATGTAACGGAAAAAGATTTAGTAGAATGCGGAGCTTCGTTAGAAGATTTATCAGGAGTTACCAATATTTTAGGAGCAGCGGAAGATTCAACCTATTCTTTACTTTTAACGGAATCGGGAAGAGATAAAATTAAAGGTAGTTTAAGAAGCGAAGAGTATAAACATTGTGATGTTTCTCAAATTGCTAAACTTTTTGGCGGTGGGGGACATAAATTAGCCTCTGGTTTTGAATTAAAAGGAAAGATTATTAACAAAACAGGTAGACCAGCGGTGGCCTAATAAAGAGTTTGAAAGTTCATAAAGTTCGAAAGTTCATAAAGTTCATAAAGTTTTCGTCTTTGCCTGCCTGCCGTGAGGTAGGCGAGCTTGTCGTTAGACAAGCGAAGCAATCCCGAGCAAATTTAGGAAAAACTAACACAACATGTCATTCCCGCCTGCGCGGGAATGACAAATAAGAAAGTATTGTCTAAAACATCTCGGGACCCCCGCTGGAGTATCACCCAGCGAATGCAGGGCGGGGGTGACATATCTGTCAACGAATTAGTTAACTTTTACAGGAATGACAAATAAAATTGTGAATTGAAAATTATCTTAAGATGCTCACTCTCTAGATGAAAAATTGAAAATTATTTATAAACTGCTATGTATTTTGGAACACATGTATCAATTTCACCAAGGCTGGATAAGGCTCCAGAAAATGCAGCTGCTATTGGAGCGGAGTGTTTTCAATGTTTCTCTCAATCACCACGAGGAGGAAAACGGAAAATACCTAATGATGAAATAATAAAAAAATTCAAAGCCAATATCAAAAAGTTTAATATTAAAGCCAGCTATTTGCATGCTCCTTATTTCATTAATCTAGCCTCAAAAAATAATCGGATTTACCATGGATCAATTTCAGCTATTCGGAAAGATTTAGAGATAGCATCAGCTCTAGGAGCCAAGGGGGTGGTTGTTCATGTAGGAAGTGCTAAAGATTATGTTAAGCCAGGTGATAAATCTATCCCTCTAGTAGCTCAAAAGCAAGCAGTTAGAGCTTTAAAGGAAATTCTAAAAAATTATCAAGGAAAAGCAGAAATACTCTTGGAAAATGCTGCTGGAGCTGGTAATATTATTGGAGCCAACTTAGATCAATTAGCTTTTTTTCTAAAAGAAGTAAAGGCGGTAGGAGGAATTTGTTTTGATACGGCTCATGCTTTTGAATCTGGTATGGATTTAAGAACAAAAGAAAAGGTGAGAGAGGCCTTGGACCAAATTGAGCAAAAAATAGGTGTGGATAAATTAAAGCTTATCCACCTTAATGATTCTAAAACAAAACTAGGATCTAATAGTGATAGACACGAGCATTTAGGTTTAGGAGAAATAGGAATAGAAGCTTTTATTGCCTTAGTAAAAGATAGTAGACTAAAAAAGTTGAATTTTATTTTAGAAACTCCCACTTTGGAAGGAATGGTAAAGGATTTAGAATTCTTAAAGGGAATCAGGGCTGAATAATAATTTTTGCTCCGGTAGCTCAGCTGGATAGAGCAGCGCACTCCTAACGCGCAGGCCGTAGGTTCAAATCCTGCCCGGAGCGCCATTACAATAGGATAAATTTAATGTTTGGACTGATGTAAAATTTTAAATAAAAATTCATGTCTAAATTATTAAAGAAGTTAGAAAAGAAACTTCAAAATTGTCAAAAATGTGGATTAGGGAAAACTAGGACTAATTTAGTGTTTGGGGAAGGAAGTTCACAGGCGGACTTAATGTTTATTGGTGAGGGTCCCGGACAGCGAGAAGACGAGCTGGGGAAACCTTTTGTAGGAGCAGCTGGAAAACTACTAGACGAAATGCTAGAATCAATTGATTTAACTCGCGAAGAAGTGTATATTGCCAATGTTGTCAAATGTCGCCCTCCGGGCAATCGAGACCCTCTACCTGATGAAGTAAAAGCTTGTTGGCCATATTTAGAGCAACAATTAAAAGAAATTAAGCCTAAGCTTATTATTCTTTTAGGACGACATTCACTAGAACGGTTTTTGCCAGGACAGAAAATCTCTCAAGCGCATGGTCAAGCCTTACGCAGAGATTTCCCAGGAATTGGCAAGCAAGTATTTTTTGTTGCTTATCATCCCGCCGCCGCTCTTTACCAAGGAAGTCTCAAAACAACCCTTTTGGAAGATTTTAAGAGAATCCCTAGAATATTAGAAAAGATTGAAGAAGAGGGTGGAGGAAAATCTAAGAAGGATGGTAAAAAAATAACAGGAATTAAGAATCTCCAAGAAGAGGATAAAAGAGAGTCGGAGAGAAAAAAAGAGAAACAGGGTAAATTATTTGGGGAGTAGTTGCCTTCTTTGCCGAGATAGCTCAGTTGGTAGAGCATAGGACTGAAAATCCTTGTGTCGGCGGTTCAAATCCGCCTCTCGGCACCAGTCAATTTTTAGATGAAAAGTTCAATCTGAGTTTGTTTTAAGCTCTAGATTGCTTTTTCATTTAAGTATTTTAGCGCCCGTAGCTCAATGGATAGAGCACTTGGCTTCGGACCAAGGGGTTGTAGGTTCGACTCCTGCCGGGCGCGCCAGTATTTAATGTTAAATATCGAAAATATTTATGGAATCTAATCAAAAAATTGTTATCGGGATTGTTGGAGCTAACGGTAGTGGTAAAGACACCGTTTGCGATTATTTGGTAGAGAAACATAAAGCGGAGAAATTAGTTTTTTCTGACTTACTCAAAGAAGCTTTGCAAGTTTTTATTGGTGACATAGGCAGGAGTGATTACGCTTGGTTGGCCACTATCTTGAGAGAGAAATATGGAGAAGGAATTTTAGCTCATAGCATGCAAAGAAAAATAGACCAAAGATCGGCTAAAATTGTGGTTATTGCTGGAGTACGAGACAGGGGAGAACTAAAAATGATTAAATCTTATCAAAATGGAATTTTAATTTGTGTTGAAACAAATCTAAAAATTAGATGGAAAAGACTGGTTAGTCGTAATGTAAAAGCTGACGACAAGGTCAGCTTGGAAGTTTTTAAGGAAACTAAAGAAAATCTTCCTTCAGAAAAATACATTCAGGAATTAAGCAATCAAGCCGATTACACGATTAACAATAATGGAGATTTTGCGGAATTAGAAAAAGGGATAGATGAGGTTGTAAGTTCTATGAAGTTGTAAGGTTTCCGTTTTTGAGGGTCATTCCCGTCCCGTCATCCGACGGGATAGACTCCAACGGGAATCTCGCTCGAAGAGCGATCCGCCTTCGGCGAGACAAGTCAGCCTTTTCCCCTGTCATTCCCGCGAAAGCGGGAATCCTGGTACGTCTAGACAGAACATTGCCAAATTAGTTTTTCCTAAATTTGCTCGGGACCCCATCCGGCATTCGCCAGATTGCACTTTCCTACCTCACGGCAGGCAGGCGCGGGGGTGACATGTGTGGCAAGGCAAGCCAGCTAGCCTCACCGTGTCACAAAACTGTAAAAGATAATTTAGTTAGCGAATTTAGGCTGGTACAGAAAACAACAAATTAAACAAAAGATAATGTATCGCAATAATAAATTATTAATTTCAACTTAATGGAAAAAGATGAAAAACTTTACATTGGCTTGATTGGTGAAATGGGAAGTGGTAAAAGTCTTGTAGGTGAACTGCTCAAAAAGCATTTTCAGGCGGAAATTTTTACCTCATCTCAGTTGCTAAAAGATGCCTTAGGGATTTTCCTGGATGAGCTTGCCAGAGAAGATTATACTTGGTTCACCAAACAACTGATTAGTAAATATGGCAAAGACATACTTTCTAAAGCTGTTTTTAAGTTTATGCGGGGATCTGAAAACAAGATTGTTGTTTTCAATGGGGTGCGTCTTCCTATTGATTGTGAAAATTTGAAAAAAGTAAATGGAGTCTTGGTTTATATCACGGCTGGCTCTAAATTAAGATGGAATCGGGTTGTAACTCGGAAAGAAAAAGCTGATGATGAAGCTCCCTATGATAAATTTATGGAGATGCAAAAAACTGCAACAGAAAAACACATTCCTGGATTAGGAATCCAAGCGGATTATCAAATTGTTAACGATGGGACATTGGAAGAATTAGAAAATAAAGTGGTACAATTGTTTCGGTCAATCATTGATCAACATTAGACTATCAAATTATTTATAAAAAACTCAAAATTTATAGCCATGACTTACGAGCCTACAATTGGAATGGAAGTGCATATTCAGCCAAAAACCAAAACTAAAATGTTTTGTCGTTGTCCTAACAAATTTGAGATTGCAGGGCCTAATAAAAATATTTGTGAAGTCTGTACCGGTCAGCCAGGAACTCTTCCTGCAGTTAATCAAAAAGCGGTTGAGGCAATAATTAAAGCAGGCTTAGCTCTCAATTGTACAATTAATAAAAAAGTTCATTGGGACAGAAAACATTATTCTTATCCTGACTTACCAAAGGGATACCAGATTACTCAAAATGAGGATCCATTTTGTGTCAAGGGATTTCTTGAATTTGAATATGAGGATGAAATGGGCAAACAACAGACAACGAAGATAGCTATTAACAGATTGCATTTAGAAGAAGATGCTGGGAAAGATCTTCATCCATCGGGAGTAAGTTATTCTTTAGTGGACTATAATCGAGCAGGAACTCCGTTGATTGAATTAGTAACTGAACCGGTTATTAAGAACAAAGAACAAGCAGTAGCATTCTGTAGAAATTTGCAGAGGATTTTCCGTTACATTAAAGTTTCTCAAGCTGATATGGAAAAAGGCCAAATGCGTTGTGAGGCTAATATCAGTTTAAGCAAAAATGGAAAACTAGGGACCAAAGTAGAAATAAAAAACATTGGTTCTTTTAAAGGAGTATTTCAAGGGATTGCATACGAAATTGAACGGCAGACTAAACTTTTAGATGCTGGAAAACAAGTCAAGCAAGAAACGCGAGGTTGGGATGCGAAAAAACAAATTACGATTTTTCAAAGAAGTAAAGAGGAAGCTCAGGATTATCGTTATTTTCCAGAACCAGATATTCCACCGGTTAATGTTACGGAAGGATTATTACAGAAGATAAAAAATTCTATTCCAGAATTGCCCGTTCAGAAGGAAAGGAGATTTAAAAAAGATTTTGGTCTTTCGTCTAAGACGGCTCATCTTTTTGCCAGTAATTTATCAATGGCTTATTATTTTGAGAAAGTAGTTTCCGAAATAGAAAATTGGGTTAAGGATGCTTCTGAGAAAAAAGAACTAGCTGAGCTTATTAAATTGGCTTCTAACTATTTAGCTACCGAGTTGTTTAGAATGCTTAAGGAAAAGAAGCAAAAATTTGCTGAACTTAAAATAACTCCTGAGAATTTTGCTGAACTTATATTGATTGTTCATAAAGGAGAAATCAATTCTTCGGCCGCTCAGGTTGTTATCCAAACGATGTTTGAGAAAGGCGGTGATCCCTCCCAAATCATTGAAGATAAAAACTTAAAAGTGGAAAAAGATACTGGCGTTTTAGAACAGGCAGTAAATAATGTAATGCAAAAAAATCCGTCAGCAGTGACAGATTTTAAAGCTGGGAAACAACAAGCCTTGCAGTTTCTTGTAGGCCAAGTGATGGCAGAAACTAAAGGTAAAGCTGATCCTAAAATTGTAATTGATATGTTAAAAGAAAAACTTTAATTCTTTGTCTTGTCTTTATTCTCTTTAGAAGTTTTAGTAGAATTTTCTTTTTTTTCTGAGTCTCCTGTTTCTTTTTTAGCTTCTTTCTCAGATTTTTTAACTTCCTTTTTGCTATCTTTTTTAATCTCTTCTTTCTCAGATTTTCCAACCTCCTTTTTATTTTCTTTCTTAACCTTTCCCTTTTCTTTTTCAACAGGTTTATCTTCTTTCTCAGCCCCTTTCTCTTTTGATGCTTTTTCTTTCTTCTCTTTCTTTGTTTCTTCTGCTTCAGGTTTTACTTGGGCTTTTTCATCTTTGGGCTTATCTTCAGTAGTTTTGGTATCTTGAGCTGTGGCATCTTGAGATTCAGCTTCCTTATTCCCCGCATCTTTCTTTTTTCTAATTCTAATCCTTCTGGGTCCTCCAGTAAGAATTTTTTCCTTAGTTAACAAATTATAGACAGTATCACTAACTTGAGCGCCATTAGAAAGCCAATGCAAAATGCGCTCTTTTTTAAGAGTTCTTTTTTTAGTGTGAGGGTCAATGGAGCCTAAAATTTCAATAAATTTTCCACCAACAGCCCGTGATTTTTCAGCTACTACCATCCGATAGTGAGGGTAGTTCTTTCTGCCGACTCTTTTTAATCGAATAATGAGCATAATAAAAAATATCAATACTTATAAGTAACAACATTATTGCTAATGCTAGACAAAAGTTGAGGAATAGTCAACAAAGCGTAATTTTATTAAGAATTATTTTGGGCAATGCAATAAAGGTTGGCGGGCTGATTATTCCTTCTGGTGTGTCCCGCTTTAATTATTTTAAAACCAGCAGTTGCAATAAAATCTTTTAATTCAGCTAATTTCCAACGGTAACAATACCGATTAAAAATTGTTTCCCCTTGATTATTTTTAAAGGGGACCTGCCCCTCATTATTTTTTGAAAAGTATTTTTGATACTTTGGTCGTTCAAGATCCCAAACGGTCATTATCAAAAAACCGTTCGGTCTCAAACTCGCCCTTAATCTTTGAAGAATGATTTCTCTTGTTTTCCCTTTAGGGAAATGGTGGAAAACTCCTATACTAAAAACTGAATCAAATTTGTCATTTTGTTTAAATCCAAAATCGGCGTTAAGTTTTATCACTTTAAATTTATGTTGGGGATATTTTTGTCGAGCAATCTTAATAAATTTTTTACAAACATCTACTCCAAGGTAAGTTACCTTCTTGTCTTTAATCAATTCAATTAAGCGTCCATTGCCGCACCCAAAGTCTAAAATCTTGTCATTTTCTTGAATGTATTCTTTAATGAAAGACATGTCCTGCCAAAAGTTTTGGCGGGTTTGAGAAAAAGATTCAGCAATTTTTTCATAACCAGCTTGGATTGAAGTGTAGGTAGACATGGGAGCAATTGATAGTTTATAAAGTTCTTAAAGTTGAAAGTTGTCTTCGCGGGAATGACAGAGGAAAAATACCCGCCTAGATACGGCGAGGCTGGCGGATCACCCTCTGGGTGACAATCCCGAGCAAATTTAGGAAAAACTAATTTGGCAATGTTCTGTCTAGACGTACCGGGATTCCCGCCTTCGCGGGAATGACAGGGGAAAAGGCAGATTACCTTTCAGGTGAGATTCCCGCCCGCTTCGCCAAAGCTACAGCGAGGCGAGCTGGAGTTTATTCCGTACTTGATACGGGGCGGGAATGACATATCTGTCAGT
>JAYEHH010000034.1:0-1698 GCA_034716235.1 Patescibacteria group bacterium
ATAGCTACCATCTAAACATCAAATATTCTTACTGAGAATAGTTTGCTGGAATCTTTTGCATACGATATTTCTAAAAAAACAAAAAAGCACCCCGTTTTAAAAGGTGGCTAACATTATTCTTTTTGACTTCTCGCTAATTTTGTTTTACCTTTTTTATAAGATGTTATTTTTTATATTATGTTTAATTCAGATAGTCTTAAAATAATTCTTGGCACCAATCCTTTACTCCGTAAAAAATCTAAAGAAGTCGCTGACCCAGCAGGGCCTAAAACTGCTACTCTCATTAAACAAATGGTCAAAACAATGCGACTAAATAATGGAGTAGGATTATCAGCCATTCAGATAGGGGAGCCTCTGCGTATTTTTATTGTTGAGGTTGATTATAGCTTGCACATAATAATCAATCCCATGATTAAAAACATTTCTAAAGATACGGTAAAAATGGAAGAAGGTTGTCTTTCTTTCCCTGGAATTTTTAGACCCATTGAACGAGGGAAGAAAGCAACGGTAGTATATTATGACCAAAAAGGTAAAAAACAAAAACTGAAGGCTAAAGGTATGCTTGCTCGAGCTATTCAGCATGAATATGATCACCTAGAGGGTATTTTATTTCTTGATCATTACCACCAATGAAACTGATTTTTATGGGCACCGCTTCTTTTGCGGTACCCATTTTAAAAAATATTTTAAAAAACAAAAATAAATTTGACCTAGTTGCTGTTTTTACAAAACCTGATTCTTTAGAAGGGCGTGGACTTAAAAAGGCTGAATCTCCTATTAAAAAATATCTACTGGCAAACGAAAAAATAATTTTTCAACAGGGGAGTGGCAAGCGCCTTAAAAATCAAATTAGTTTATTCCAGCCTAAAAACTTTCGAGAGTCTGAAAATTTAGCTATCTTGAAAAAATTAAACCCTGATTTAATTATCGTAGCAGCTTACGGCATCATTCTTCCTCCTGAAGTTCTAGCTATCCCCCATTTTGGTTGTTTGAATATTCATCCTTCTTGGCTTCCTAAATATCGAGGCCCTTCGCCTATCCAAGCCACCATCCTAAACCAAGAATCCGAGACGGCAGTTACGATCATTAAACTTAATTCCCAAGTAGATACTGGGGATATTGTCGCCCAACAGAAAATAAAAATGCCGATTAGCATCACCGCCCCCCAACTGAACAACAAACTGGCAAAACTAGGTGGAGAATTATTAATAAAAACACTACCTAACTATCTAGCCGGCAAGATAAAACTTCGGAAGCAAACCGACTTTAACCAACTAACCCCTAGTTATACTAAAATCATTAACAAAAAAAATGGCTTGATAGGCTGGAATCAGCCAGCTAAAAAGATAGAGGCTCAAATTAGAGCCTTAAAACCTTGGCCGGGAACTTATACTTTTTTTAAATTGCCCAAGAAGCAAGAGGAACTAAGAATTGATATAATTTCCGCTAAAGCACTCCCCTATTCTAAAAAAATAAATCCTGGGCAAGTATTTATTGATACGGAGAAATTTTCGCAGCCAGCTGTTGCTACCGCAAAAGGAGTTTTGGTTTTAGATAAAATAAAACCAGCTGGGAAAAAAGAAATGAGTGCCATTGATTTTGTGAATGGTCATCCAGATTTTATTGGAACGATTTTAGGGTAAAAAAGTAGAAAGTTCATAAAGCAACCATTAGTAGAAAGTTTGTAAAGTTTAAAGT
>JAYEHH010000035.1:0-8293 GCA_034716235.1 Patescibacteria group bacterium
AAGCTTGGAAAGCTTGGAGAGAAGTTTTAAGTTAGAAATTTTAGATTGTAAATTATAAGTTATAGTCAAACGAAGTACAGAATAAAAAAGGTGCTTCCGAGGAAACGATTTTTTCTTTAATATCCAATTAAAATTTAATTTTTCTTGTTAATTGTGTCTAAGACATTACCATTCTCTTCATCCAGCTTCTTCATCTCCTCCAAAATCTTTTTTGGCAAAACCTTGCCTGTTTTAGCGTCAACAATTTTCCCCTTAGATTGCGCTATTAAACCATTGCCAGAATTGGCAATGGTTATGAAATAGTCTAGATTTTCCACAAAACCATACTTTTCAATTCGCTTGCTTGGAGCTTACTCGATAACCTACAGAAAGAATCGTATCAAGATTATAAAAATTTACTTCTCGCTCAACACTTCTCTTCCCCTCTTGTTGAACTATCCGGAAATTCCGGATAGTTGCCTTCTCTTCCAATTCGTCGGTTTTGTAAATATTTTTTAAGTGCTCATTAATAGTACAAACATTCGCGCCAAAAACTTCCGCGATTTGTTTTTGTGTTCCCCAAATTGTTTCTTGCTCAAAATCACCGCGAAATTCAATCGCACCACTTTTGGTTTGATAAATAGCAATGTTTTTTATAGGTTTATTTTTCATAATCAATCTTGCTTATAGCCTTTCAAAAATTTCTTCACCACCCGGTCAAAATCTGACTCAAATAATTTATCCTGAATCGGTCGGTATTTTTCAAACTCGCTTTTCACAAAAGATTTTGCCACTTCAGCAGTAATCTTTCCGGCGTTTTGTAAAATATCCGCTTCGTTAAACTTCAAAAAAGCATTCAGTTTTTGCGACCAGTCCGCCATGGTCATGGGGATACTTTTTTCTGCTTGGTTTTCAGCGTAATCTAAATACATCGTAACGATTCTATTTAAAAACTTGATCTCTTTTCCACTTAAGTAATTTTTGGCAATCACCACATCGGATTTGAGTATTTTACCATCCGGAGCTTTTTTCCAAGTAGTTAATCCCATGCAATCTTTTTTGTGATCCGCTCGCTTAACGATTAATTCCGCCGCTGTATGACCGTGCGTGGCAAAATGCAGTTTATTTTGCACTGTGGCAAAAAAATCTTTAGTGGTCGGTGAATCAAGATCATAGTCAATCGCTGTGGAGTAAATATCAGTAATTTGCTGGTAAAAATTCCGCTCGCTCTCGCGAATATCTCGAATCTCAAAAATCAAATCCTTAAAATATTGTTTACTCAAATACGCCCCGTTTTTAAGCCTGACATCATCCAAGACATATCCACGAATCGCAAAATCTTTTAAAATTTGCGTTGCCCAACGTCTAAAATTAATTGCTTGCTCTGAATTGACACGAAACCCGACAGCAATAGTTCCCTCCAAATTGTAATGCTCAATATCTCTTCTCACCTCTTTTCCCCCCTCTTTTTGAACTATTCGAAATTTTCGAATAGTTGCATCAGGAGACAACTCTTCACTTTTAAAAATTTCTTTGAGATGATAGTTGACTGTATTTACCTCAACATTAAACAACTTGGCGATCAGTTTTTGCGTTAACCAAACATTTTCGTCTTCCACCCGCACTTCTATACCGTTTTCACCAGCTTGGGAAGTAAATATGAGAAATTCTGCCGTTGAGTTACGAATGGTTAATTTTTTAAAGTTATTTCTCATGTTTTATAATTTAGCTTGTTAAATTTTTATCATCATTGGCAGTTACTGAGAAATCCTCGGCAACTGATTTTTTTACTAATTTATTCTCTTTATCAATCTTGCTTAGATTTTAATGAATTCGCTTATTAAGTCTCCAAAACCACCTCCATTAAACCACTTCCCACTCATTTAGTTAAGAGTTAGGAGCTAGAAAGTTCATAAAATAAAGACTTAGCCCTAGCTACGAGCTATTTCTGCTACTTTCTGCAAACCTTTTTCGCGAATTTTTTCTGTTTCTTCTTTTTTCTCGCCCAGCTCATTCCCGTCATTTCCAAATTATTTTTTTCGGATATGTTGGCTAATTCCTTGTCCAGTTTACAAACTTTCGGATTAACTTCCAAGGCAACATCATTAATGCCGAGAAGCCTTATGCTATCCAATGACCTAGCTCTGGACAAAGCCACGTAACCCATACCGTATTCAAAAGACTTGCTCAAATCCACTTCAATGGCATCCAGCGTCATCCCTTGGCTTTTATGCACAGTAATCGCCCAAGCTAGCCGAAGCGGAATTTGGGTTATGGAAGCAAGTTCCAATTCATCCTCTTTAAGTGACCAACTCTCGGGATGAGCCACAATTTTTTTACCCTTAAATGTTTGGACTATCGGCAATTTGTCTTCATCAAAGCCAATTATTTTGCCGAGCGTTCCGTTAACATAACCCTTATCAAAATTATTTTTGACGAACATCACCATCGCTTCCTTTTTAAGCACCAGTCTCTCCGGGACTAGGCACCATTGCTTGAGCGTTTTTATTAGCGGCTCTATACCATTAAAGCACATGTTATAAGCAAATGGTTTCTCTTTAATCTTCTGAAGTTCGAAATTATTGATGGCATCTACGTCTGCATTATGGCTGAAGAGTTTCGCTGGTTTAACGCTGTTTTTAATCGGCTTATTTTCTCGAGACAAAACATCTGACATAATTTCGTAATCTACCGCCTGATGCCGAATGGCATTAAGAACTTTTGTTATTTTCTTATCTTCCTGACGATGTTGCTCTTCCAAATAACAAATTTGGGGATTCATTTCATCCCAAGAGTGGGATTCGGTTACAAATTTAGCTACTTGTCCGCCTCTAGCCACTGGAGGAAGTTGAAAAAAATCACCGCACAATATCACCTGTAATCCTCCGAAAGGCCAAAACGGTTCCTTGAATCTCTTGGCTATGCTATCAATTATATCTAGTTGATATGCGTGTAACATAGAAACCTCGTCTATAATCAGAACACTGGTCTTGTTATAGCGTTTCTTATAGCGAGAGTTTTTCATGAGTTTGCTAAAATCCTTTTCAGTAAAAACATCTTTTATACCCATTCCGGACCAGCTGTGGATAGTTTGCCCATTGATATGAGTAGCGGCAATTCCAGTTGAAGCAGTTATTGCTACGCCGATATCCTTGCTTTTGAGATATTGAATATACTGATTCAATAAATAAGTTTTCCCGCTTCCAGCGGGGCCTGTCAGGAACACATTGTGCCCCATTTTTAAAATATCCAAGGCTGTTTGTTGCTTCATTATTTTTTGCTTTATCTATTCCTCATTAAAACACTTTTCACCTGTTTGATAAAGAGAGCTAGAAAATTTAGGAAGCTGAGAAAGTTAGAAAAAATTTTAAATTCTTTCCAGCAATTAAAAAAGGCCATCAATGTTTTGACGACCTTTGGAATGCAAGAATTTTAACCTATTTTTTCTGCAGAGTCCCTAAAGCCTCTGCAACTCATTAATCAACCCTTTATCTTCCATAATCTCTAGCCCAGTAAACTGCTGTTTCACCTGTCTTTTTATTTTCGACCATTCAAAGACTACCATCCCGTATCCGATATACCGACAGAAGGGCCGAGACTTCATAGCTTTGCTGAAAGCACTTATCAACGCCAAGTCTTCCAGAAGCATTCTTAAGATTAAAAAATGAGGAGCCCATTCTATATTAAATTCGGTTCCTCCGTTTGTAAATCCACCACACGTATTAGGCGTAAGAGAAGATGTTTTAAGAAGAATTTCACCGACTTCTTTTGAAACATCTGTTAAAATTTCTATAATCCCGTTAAAATTTCTATCTGCCATTTTCATTCCTCCTGTTAAAGACTGACTTTAAAAAACTAAATTCGTTGAGCAAATCCATTCTTACCCAAGATCCAGCAGTCATAACCACTCTGAAAGCGCCCAATAACTATCTTTATTTCTTGGTCATTTTTTACAACCCTGAATCCTTTTTGATTATTCATCCTATCCCTAATCAATTTCTTCTTTTTTTCAGAAATGTCCAAATCGTCAAGAAGTAAAAGATCCATACCTCCAGCATGAAGATCGGGAACTTCTTTAAATGAGTCAGCATCAACTTCCAATATAAAAGCCACAAAAGTTTTAGCTTCTTCCAAACTTTTAAACTCTGTTGCCATTTTCATTCCTCCTAATTAAAGATTTGATTTAAAAAGAACTTCACCTTAACTTAACATTTAAACACATTATTATTAAAATGTCCACTAAAAGTCTGCACTTTACGAACTTTCCGAACTTTACGAACTTTCCACTTTACAAACTTTACGAACTTTATGAACTTTCCACTTTATGAACTTTATAAACTTTATAAACTTTATAAACTTTTAACTCTTTTTATAACTCTCTCGTCTTTACATTCCCCTTTTCTCTGGTATACTCAAAATTACCTAGATAAAAAGTGCTAGGTTGTGTTTTTTGTTTAGAAAAACGGTTTCTACCACTAATAATCATTTTAATATTTTTTTAATTTATTTTTTAACGAAATTTAATAAATGAAAGACTATACTGAATACGAATTAATCTACATTATTTCAATTGATGATTTTGAAAAAATTGATTCAATTAGAGAAGAGGTCCGCCAAGTTATCAAAGACAATGGGGGAGAAATTGTTAAAGAGAGTGAGCCTCAGAAAAGAAAGCTGGCTTACCCCATTAAAAGAAAAAAAAGTGGAGCCTACTTGATAAGCCGTGTTCTAATTGAAAAAGACCAAATCAAACAGATAAAACAACAGCTTGAGATCAAAGAAAATATTTTAAGACATATGTTTGTGCTAGCTGAAAACCTGCCAGATTCCGAGAAAGAAGAAAAAGCAAAGATAGCTAAACAGGAAAAGAAAGAAGTGGCTGGGATGGCCAAAGAACCCGAGGTAGTAAAACCAAAGATGGCAGAGACAGTAAAAAGAGAATTGCCAGAAAAAGAAGAAGGAAAAGAATCATCTGTTGAGAAGAAATCCGTTGAGAAGAAAAAAGAAATTAGCATGCCAGAAATAGAAAAAACGCCCGTGCCTCCAGTGACTAATAAAGATGCTTTGACAGAAGAAATAGATAGCCAGTTAGAGAAAGAACCTGCAGAAACTGCTGAGAAGACCGCTGAGAAAGAAACAACCAAAGCAAGTATCAGCTCCCCTAAAGATAAACTCAAGCTTGAAGAATTAGACAAAAAAATAGATGATATTTTAAAAGACGATTTAATATAGATAAATTATATAAATAAATTATAAAAATCATGAACGTAAACAAAGCTATTATCGTCGGAAGGCTTACCAAAGATCCTGAAGCGCGCACCACTCCAAATGGAAAAGCCGTAACTTCTCTCTCAGTGGCCACCAGTCAAAACTGGAAAGACCAGTCAGGCAATAAACAGGAGAAAACAGAATTTCACGATGTAGTTCTATGGGGAAAGGTAGCTGAAATTTCAGCTCAATACCTTGTTAAAGGGCAGGAAGTTTATCTTGAAGGCAAAATAGAAACAAGAAATTGGGAAGGTAAAGATGGAGTTAAAAAATATAAGACGGAAATTGTTTTGAGTGGTATGGATGGGAAAATGCAAATGGGTAGCAAACCTCGTGGTGCCAGTAATGGACCTTCGGAATCTGCAAATCAGACCAATTCTGGAGCAGGTAGCAATTCCTCAAAAGAAGCTAGTAAAGAAGGAGAAGCCAACAAGGATGAAGAAATAAAAATTGAAGATATCCCTTTCTAAAAACTGTAAGATTTAATAATTATGCTAAAGAAACAAGAAAAAGATTGCTATCTTTGTGCCAACGGAATTACCCGAGTTGACTATAAAGATACTAATTTGCTTCAAAAATTTATCACCCCTCAAGGAAAGATTCGGCCACCCAGAAAGACTTTTCTCTGTGCGGTTCACCAAAGATTAATTGCCAAGACCGTAAAGAGAGCTAGAGTTGTTGCCCTACTTCCCTTTTCCAGAAAATAAGTTTTTATCTTTTTATGTTAGATATAAAAAAAATAAAGACTGGAGCTGAAATAGAAATTAAAAACGAGCCCTTTAAAGTATTAAGGGCCGTTTTTTCTAAAATGGGAAGACAGGGATCGGTTTTAAGAACAAAATTAAAAAATTTAAAAACTGGAGATGTTTTTGAAACTACCCTAAGAAGTGCAGACAAGGTAAAAGAGCTAGAACTTACTAGAGAAAATGCCCAATTTCTTTACTCGGAAAAAAATTCCTATTACTTTATGGATCAGGTAAATTATGAACAGTTCTCTTTAGACAAAAATGTTCTTGGCAATTTAACCAATTTTTTAACGGAAGGATGCAAGGTAGAAATCATTTATCACAATGAAAAACCTATCAACATCGACCTTCCTTTCAAAATTAATTTTAAAGTTACTGAAGCTCCACCAGCCGTAAAAGGAAACACTGCCGATGGAGGCTCCAAAATAATTACCGTTGAAACAGGCTACCAACTAAAAACTCCCCTCTTCATTGAAAAAGGAGACATTATAAAAATAAATACCCATGAGGGTACTTACGTGGAAAGAGTTACTAAGAAAAAATAACTTTTTTATTGATTATTTTTTAACTTTGTTTATCGTTTTGACTTTTCAAAGAATATAAATCTCCCGCCTCTTTTACAAAAAGATTTGAACGTTGAAGATTCAAAATTACAGTCGCTGGTTTTACTTGACGTTGTTTTAACACTTCTGTAACTAGAATATCTTTAGTTAGCGCTTTATTAGATTTTTCAAGAACTTTAACTAATATATCTGCCACTGTTCCTGATTGGTATTTCCATCTTTTTAAAGCATAAATACCTCTGCCAATTAATATAAATCGAGGGTCTTTAATAAGTTCGTTGTGAATGGTAGGAGTGCGAGCAATTTTTTTATCAATTTTTAATCTATTGGCTTCTTTGGCAATTTTACTAAAATGAACAGGCTTATCAATTTTCTCAAAAACAAGATAGATTTTATCCCTAACTCCTCTGGGTTTTATTCCTGGCCAATTATACATTCCCCATTTCCCAAAAATATCTTGCTGAATAACTTTTGGAATATCAATGTAAGAGTAAAGAACGTCATCGGCTAATTTATTGAACTCCGGATTGCTATTCAAAATATCAATAATTTCTTGCTGAGCAAGTGATTTTTTCTCCTTGGATAATCCATTAACCAACCAAGTCTTTAATTTGGGAATGATGCCAATATCGGCACCCTTGAGATACCAAGTTTTTTCGTATTCTTGAGGTTTATTGAAAAAGTAAAAATTATTATCCATTTTAAGCACCATCGCTAATGCCCTGCTATCACTTTCTTTTAATTTTTTATCACTAAATTCGTTAATAATTCTAAACTCACTAGCTACTCCGTTATATTCTAACAGTAAATTATAGAGTCTTTTAATAAGCTTTTTCAAGTCTGCTGAATATTTATGTTTAGCTATTTTTCTCAAAGCCTCACTTTCAATTTGACGAATTCTCTCTCTAGTAACACCTAGCCCCTTGCCAATCACCTCTAAAGTTTTGGGGTTAGCATCATTTAGGCCAAATCTTTTCAACAGAACCGTTTGCATCCGTTCATTGGGTAATTGCTGGATGGCTCCTATAACAATTTCAAAAGGCGAACCGACTTTTTTGGGAGTGCCGGTCTTTTTTGATAATGTTTTATTCCGTTGTCGCTTGTTTTTCGCTTGCTTCATCCCGCTAAATATACTGCAAAAATTAAGTTTAGTAGTTTTATCTTTCCCTTAGATATCTAGTAAGTTTATCTAGGAAAGAAGTAAAACTAACTTACTTGAGCTAGGATAACACATAAATACAGTTTATGTCAAGCCAAATTTATAATATGTACAAACATATGGCGGTTTTTGCAAAATAAAATTAAAAAGGGGTGCTGTTTTAATTACACCCCTTTAGCTTGCGTTTTTTTACTTCTCCTGTTCCACAAATTTAAACAGAAGAAAGTCCTCTCCTTGCTCTAATAGTTTTAGATCTAATCCTGACAGAGCCTCCAAGACTCTTTTCAAGTCAAAGGCGGTGGTTTCCCCACCTGCGATTAGATATTTACTGTCTCCATCCTTGGTCCTCAGAAGAATTCCCTCTCTTGCGAAACTTACCGTGAATTTCCCCACGGCATTAAACTGGCATGCCATCGTATCTCCTGTTTTTATCATTTTTTCCTCCTATTTATATTGTTTTAACCTAAAAGAACTGCGTCCTAATTTCAGACATTACAATATAACACAATTTAGGAAATATAGCAAGGAGATAGTAGCTGGAATAGATTCAAGAATTTTCTTCATCCCCCAATCACCCT
>JAYEHH010000036.1:0-29790 GCA_034716235.1 Patescibacteria group bacterium
GGTCACCCTTCGGGTGAAAACCCGTCTTTACAAACAAAATTAAATCTTTCTTAAATTCGAGCGATCCGCTTTTGCCTAAGCTACAGCGAGGCGGGCTGGAATTTATCCCGTCGGATGACGGGACGGGAATGACAGGGAAGAAAGGAATCGCCAGCCAAAGGCCCGCCTAGACTCATTAACCAGAGTATCTTTTACAATTTTGTGACTCGGCGAGGCAGGTATATTTTATACATCAATTTGATTTATCCAAGATTAAGGGTTAAGCTTAAAAATAAGAATTATTTCGAGTCTTTTATCATTAATATTTAATTATGGCAGTAGAAGTTGTTTTGCTTAAAAAAGTTAAAAATTTAGGAGATGCTGGGGAAGTCGTCTCGGTAAAGGAGGGATACGCTAGAAATTTTTTATTAACCACTGATTTGGCAATGTTAGCTACTCCCGTAGCCAAGGAAAAAGCTAAAACAATCCAGAAAAAATTAGAGACTGGTAAAAAATTAGCTAAAAAGGAATTAGAAAAAATGGCTCAAGAAATTTCAGCCACAGAGATTATTTTAAAAAGAAAAACTGATTCCGGAAAACTCTTTGGTTCCGTGACTGACTCTGAAATAATGAAGCTCTTGGTAGAAAAGGGGATTAAAGTAAAAAAGAACCAGTTAGTGAAAAGGAAAGCTATTAAGAAAATAGGTAATTATGAAATTCCGGTAGATTTTTCTCAAAAAGTTGTTGGAACAATAAAACTTAAAGTTGTAGATGAAAAAAAATAGTCAATCTAATAAAAAATATATCTTTGTTACCGGAGGGGTGATGAGCGGGGTTGGCAAAGGGACAACTTGTTCTGCCATCGCTGCCATTCTAAAAGGGAAAGGTTTTGAAGTTACGATTCTAAAAGTGGATCCTTATGTGAATGTTGACGCAGGAACCATGAACCCCACGGAGCATGGAGAAGTTTTTGTACTCTCGGATGGCACAGAATGCGATCAAGATATGGGCAACTACGAACGTTTTCTGGAGCAGGAACTTTCTGGAGCTAATTACATGACTACTGGTAGCGTTTACCAAAAAGTGATAGCCAGGGAAAGGGCTTTAAAATATAGAGGCAAATGTGTAGAGGTTGTCCCTCATATCCCTTTAGAAGTGATAGATAGAATAGAGAAAGCGGCTCAAAAAGCTAATGCAGAATTTTGTATTATTGAAATAGGTGGAACGGTTGGTGAATATCAAAACGTACTTTTTTTAGAAGCAGCCAGAATGATGAAACTAAAACATCCGGGAGATGTTTTAGTGGCTATGGTTGGCTATCTTCCTATTCCTGACAAGATAGGTGAAATGAAGACCAAACCTACTCAATATGCAGTTAGAACTTTGAATTCAGCTGGTATTCAACCTGATTTTATTATCGCTCGCTCAGAGAAACCCTTAGATCAAAAAAGAAAAGAAAAATTAGCCACCTTCTGCAATATCCACGAGGAGAATATAATCTCGGCCCCAGATATAGATTCTATTTATCATTTGCCGGTTAATTTTGAAAAAGGAGCTATTAGCCGACTAATTTTAAAGAAGTTTCACCTAAGACAGAAGAAAAAAGATTTAGAAGCTTGGAGAAAACTTTCTTCTAAAATAAATAGATTGAAAAAGACTGTAGAGATAGCAGTGGTAGGTAAGTATTTCAGTACTGGAGACTTTGTTCTTTCCGACTCGTATATTTCAGTTATAGAAGCCATTAAACATGGAGCTTATAAAAATAATGTTAAGCCAAATCTTACCTGGATTGACTCTTTAAGTTACGAGGAAAAACCAAGCAAGATAAAAGAATTAAATAAATTTGATGGGTTAGTTGTTCCTGGAGGATTTGGAGAAAGGGGAATTGAGGGAATTATTAAGGCCATAAAATTTGCTAGAGAGAATAAAATTCCCTATTTAGGACTTTGCTATGGTATGCAACTAGCCGTAGTAGAATATGCTCGCTCTAAGGCTGGGATTAAGAAGGCTACCACCGCAGAAACTGATTCTCATAGTAAATTTGCAGTGGTTGATCTGATGCCAGAACAAAAAGAAAAAATGTTGCGGGATAATTATGGAGGTACTATGCGTTTAGGAAGTTGCCCAGCTATTTTGAAAAATGGCAGTAGAGTAGTTACTATTTATAAAGATGTAGTTATTTCTGAAAGGCATCGTCATCGTTATGAAATTAATCCAATTTTTATAGAAAAAATAAAAAAAGCCGGTCTTGTTTTTTCCGGCTTTTCTCCAGACAAAAAACTTATGGAGATTGTGGAGCTTCCTAAAGCAGTGCATCCTTTCTTTGTAGGAACTCAGTTTCATCCAGAATTTCAATCTTACCCTCATAACCCGCATCCGCTTTTTACAGAGTTCATAAAGAGTGCTATTCAGAGGAGAGAGAATCAAAAACATTAAATTAAGAAACGGGTTCAAAACCCGTCTCTACCGCTTCTTCCTAGGGACAAGAGGCTTTTTTGTTATGTTAACAAAAGTTACTTTTTCCAAATGCCCATTAAATTTTCTAATCTTTTTCTTGCTGAATTTAATAAATCCGTCGGTTAAAGCGTAAAGAGTATCATCACCACCTCTTTTGATATTTTCTCCTTCACGATATTTTTTACCCCTTTGTCTAATTATAATATTCCCAGCTTGGACTTTTTGGCCATCAAATAATTTGACACCCAGTCTTTTTGAGATAGAATCACGACCTAAACGGGTAGAACCACCAGCTTTTTTATGCGCCATAATTTTAATTTAATAATTTAAGAAGTTTTAATCTTTTCTTTCGTAATTTTTAATGGTCAATCTGGCATACTATTCTTACAATAAAGGAGAGATGCAAGTGGCACCTCTTGTTTTCAAGAATAGTAGATAGGGAGGAAAAATGCAAGAAAATTATGAAAAGATTTTTATCTAAACTAAAAAAGGCGATTACCTTAAAGAAATTTCTTTATTTTATTTCCTTATTAACTTTTCCTTTAACGAGTTATTTAATAGGGAAGGGAGAGAATCTAAAAATGAAAAATCCAGATATAGTAATTGATACTTCTCAGATTGATTGTGGCTGTGGAGACCAGGCGACAGATGATGAAAAAGATAATGAGATGGAAGCAACAGGAGAATCAGTTAAAAATAGAGAGATTGGGAATGGTAATGCCGATGATAAGGATACGACATCAAAACTTGACGCCAACAATGATAAAGAAGATTCATCGGTAGCTGTTGCCTCAAAGCAGAATCAATCAGAGCAAATAGGACAAGTAGAACAAGGTCAATTTGTGGCTAGTAAAAATGGTCAGAAATATTATCCGCTGGATTGTGCTTCAGCTAATCGAATTAAGGAAGAAAATAAAATTTATTATGAAAGTGCGATGGAAGCAGAAGCCGATGGCAAAGAGCTTTCTAGTCAATGTCAGTAGAGCTCTCAGTAGCAGTTATTTTTTGTAATCACAATTCTTATTAGAACATTTTTGTTTTCCGGTAGCAGGATCTTCAATTATTAAACTTTGACACTGAGGACATTTTTCTCCGGTAGGCTTACCGTTCATGGCATTTTTACACTCGGGATAGTTATTGCAAGCCCAAAAAGTTCCTCTGCGAGATTTTTTCTCTACAATTTCTCCCTTTTTACAAAGAGGGCATTTAACTCCTGAAGAGTTTTCAATTTTTTGAATTCCTTTACATTCGGGATAATTAGAGCACCCTAAAAAAGGACCCCACTTGCCATGTTTAATTTCCATCGGAGCTCCACATTTTTCACATTTAACATTGCCTATTTTTTTCTTGAGTTCCTCATCCGACTTTTTGTTGGGATCTTCAGTATATTTACAATCAGGAAATCCAGAACAGGCATAAAATTTTCCAAAGCGACCAAATTTTTCTATCAGCGGCTTACCACATTTAGGACATTTTTTGCTTGTTTTTTTGGCGTATTTCTTAATGCTTTCAGTTTTGTCTTTGATTGTCATGGCAAAGGGCTTAAAAAAATCATCTATAATTTTTGTCCATTCTTTTTTTCCTTCCGCGACATTATCTAAATCACTTTCCATTTTAGCAGTAAATTTTAAATCTACAATATTAGGGAAATTTTCAACTATTAAATCATTCACTAAGAAGCCTATCTCTTGAGGTACATATTGTTTAGCTTCATCCTTCTCGGTATATCCGCGAGCTTCAATGGTACTCAGGGTAGGGGCGTAAGTAGATGGACGACCAACTCCTGCCTCTTCCAGAGCCTTAATTAAAGTAGCGTCAGTATAACGAGCTGGTGGCTGAGTAAAGTGCTGATCAGTTAAAACTTTAATCAAGTTTAATTTCTCTTTTTCTTTTAAGTCTGGCAATCTAGACTCTTGAATTTTAAAATTAGCTCCATAGGCTTTTAAAAAGCCGTCAAATTTTACTAAAGACCCTTGAGCTTTTAATTCGTATTGGCCACAAGTTATGGTGGCATCGGCCTTGTCAAAAATTGCTTCTTGCATCTGAGAAGCAATAAATCTTTTCCAAATTAAACTATAAAGTCTAAATTGTCCGGAATCAAGAAATTGTTTCACACTTTCTGGTGTTTTTTGAGGAAGAGTGGGTCGGATAGCTTCGTGAGCTTCTTGGGCTCCCTTGTCCTTATTGGCAAAATAGCGAGGTGATTCTAAACAATATTCTTCTCCAAACTGTTTATTAATAACTTCTCGAGCTTTTTTTAAAGCAATTGGGCTGATGTGCAAAGAGTCAGTTCGCATGTAGGTTATCAAACCACTACTTTTTCCATCCAGTTTAATTCCTTCATAAAGTCTTTGGGCGGTACTCATGGTTTGTTTGGCAGAAAAACCAAGCTTATTAGCAGCGTCTCTTTGCAAGGAGCTAGTTTTATAAGGAGGGCTAGGATGCCGCCGACTTTCTTTCTTGGTTACTTGAGAAACTTGAAACTCGTTTTGCTCCAACTCTGTCTTTATTGCTCCCGCTCGTTTTTTATCCTGAATGGCTATTTTCTTTAAAGACTTGCCATTCTCTTTTTTTACTTCGGCAGTAAAAATATTAAAATCCTCTTCCTCTGCATTTTTAGGAGGAGTAAATCCTTCTTGGCAAAGCTTAGCTACAATGGTCCAGTATTCTTGGGATTTAAATTTTTCGCGCTCCCGTTCTCTTTCTACAATGAGGCGTAAAGCCACCGATTGCACCCTACCCGCGGAAAGACCATAACGAATTTTTTTCCAAAGGAGAGGAGAAAGATTATAACCCACCAGTCTATCCAGAACTCTACGAGCTTGCTGAGCGTTAAAAAGACTAAGATCAATTTTGCGTGGTTTTTTTAGGGCCCGTTGAATAGCCGATTTGGTAATTTCATGAAAAACAATTCGTTCAAAAGCCATTTTGGGAGCGTAGCGTTGAATTATCCATTTTAAATGGAAAGCGATAGCTTCACCTTCTCGGTCTTCATCAGTGGCTAGGATAACTTTTTCTGTTTTCTGCTTGCCTGAAGTAATAGTATCCTTGATAGCCTTAAGTGCCTTGCTGGCTTTGCGAGGGATAGAATAGGAAGGTTGATAATTTTTTTTGACATCAACTCCAATTTTGTTTTTTGGCAAATCTCTAACATGACCAAAAGAGGAAAGAATTTTAAAGTCCTTTCCCAAGAAATGAGTGATGGTTCTAGCTTTGGTGGGAGATTCAACAATAACTAACTGCATAGCTATTTTAGCTGATGGGTTAACCGATGATTATGTAACTATGAATTTATTTTGTTTCCAATTTAAAGCTAATGTTCAAATTAATCCAGATAACACTCTTCTCCAGTTTTCTTGATTAAACCGTTTACTTCCATCTCTGTAAGATTAGCGAGCAAAACATTAATTTCCAGTTTAGTTAAAAAAACTAACTTGTCAATTGAGATTGGTTGGGGTGATAAAAATTCCATAATTTTCTCTTGGATTGCATTAGCTGGTTTTAATTTTAGGGATTTTTCTAAAGCTTTTTCTTTATTTTGAGGAGAGGGAATCCTAAATTCTTCTAAAATATCTTGAGCAGAAGTTATTAATTTAGCTCCATTTTGAATAAATTGATGGCATCCTTTAGAGGACTGAGAGAATATTTCTCCAGGGATGGCAAACACTTCTCGGTTTTGGTCCAGAGCGTGATTAGCGGTTATGAAAGTTCCCGATCTTAAATGAGCTTCAACTATAACCACTCCATGGCTTAGCCCACTGATAAGACGATTTCTGGCATGAAAATTTTGCTTCAAGGCTCCGTAACCAAGAGGATATTCTGAAATTAAACCGCCGTTTTTAATGATAGCTTGAGCTAGTTGAGCATTTGAGGCAGGATAAACTTGGTCTAAACCACAGCCCAAAACAGCAAAAGTGGCTTGATTATTTTTTAGACAAGCTCTGTGAGCAATAGTATCAATGCCTAGAGCCATACCAGATATAATTGGAATGCCTCGTAAAGCCAGATCTCCCGCAATTTTTTCCGCACAGCGTTTACCGTAGAAAGAAAATTTACGGCTACCAACAACTGCCATTAAAATTTCACTAGGTTTTGGTAATCTGCCTAAATAATAAAGGATAGCCGGAGGACGGGGGATCTCCTTTAACAAAGAAGGGAAATTCGGACTCTTAATAGTAATCATTTTAATCCCATAATAATTAAGCTTGGCTATTTTTTCATTGGGATCTATCTTGTTTCTGGAGGAAATAAAGGTTGAAACAGTACGACCATCTAGACCCGATTGAAGCAGTTGTTCACTGCTAGCTTCCCAAGCTTCCTTCATTGTACTAAAATGAGAATAAAGTTTATTAAAACGAGCCGGTCCGATGCAGGAGATATTATTTATAGCATTCCAGTACTTCATGATAATGGATAATTAATAATTGATGATTGACAATGGAGAATTGACAATTGATAATGCCAGCCAAAGGCCCGCCTAGACTCGGCGAGGCAAGCGGAGATCCCGAGCAAATTTAGGAAAATCTAACACAACCTGTCACCCCCGCCCCGTATCAAGTACGGGATAAACTCCAGCCTGCCTAAGCTCGCTAACTAATGTACCCATTACAGTTTTGTGACACGGCGAGGCAAACGGGGGTCCCGAGCAAATTTAGGAGAAACTAATTTGGCAAAGTTTTGTCTGGACGTACCGGGATTCCCGTTTTCACGGGAATGACAGGGGAAAAAGGCCCGCCTAGACTCGGCGAGGCTGACGGATCACCCAGCATCCGCTGGGCTCACAAAAACGGTAGTTTTCTAAATTCTATTTTATCATTTCAATATGAAAAAGATTCTAAAAAAAATATTAGAAGAAATTAAAAAAGAAGCGGGAGTTGATTTTAAGTTTGAAGTCAATTATCCAGCCGATAAAAGTTTTGGTCACTATTCAACCAATTACGCTTTGGCTTTAGCTAAATTAAAAAAAGAAAATCCTCAGAAATTAGCGGAAGAGGTTGTAGAAAGCCTAAAAAATAAAATTGAGTTTTCTTCTCAATTCAAAGTTCAAATTGTAAAACCAGGATTTATTAATTTTTGGATTAAGAAAAAGACTTTTACTAAAATGTTAGAGAGTATGTTGAAAGCGGGGGCTGGGTATGGTTCCTCAAAATTGCTAGCTGGTAAAAAAATTATGGTGGAATATGCCCAACCTAATCCTTTTAAATCTTTTCATGTTGGTCACTTGAGAAATGTAATTATTGGGGAGTCACTGGCTAGAGTTTTGGAAAATGCTGGAGCAGAAATTATTCGGACTAATTATCAGGGAGATGTTGGATTGCATGTGGCTAAATGTTTCTGGGGAATGAAAAATAATAAGCAAGCTCAGTCTCTGAAGCTAAAAACAACTGATGAGAAAGTAAATTATTTAACTGATTGTTACGTGGCGGGGGATAAAGCGTATCAGGAAAGTGAAAATGCTCAAGCAGAGATTCAAGAATTCAATAAAAGTATTTATGCTATGAGTGGCGCAATAAAACAGGAATGGGAAGAGAAAAGACAATGGAGCTTGGATAAATTTAAACAGATTTTTCAGCGGGTAGGTACGGAATTCGATCGTTATTACTTTGAGTCAGAAATGTTCCGAGAAGGTATTGAAAAGTGTCAGGAAGCTCAAGAAAAGGGGGTTCTGATAGAAGATGACAATTGTCTCATCTTTGACGGCGACCAGTATGGGTTAAATAAAAGAGTATTTATTAATAAAAAAGGCTTGCCAACCTATGAAGGCAAGGAACTGGCTCTTGCCTTTAAGGAATTTACCGATTTTGGAGAATTGACCAGGGTTATCCATGTCGTTGCTAATGAGCAGATTAATTTTTTCCGAATAACTTTTTTAGTAGAGAAGCTTCTAGATGAAAAACTGTTTGACGATAAACAGTTTCATTTACCATACGGGTTGGTCAATTTAAAAAATGGTAAAATGTCTTCCCGAAAAGGCAATGTTATTTTGGGAGAGGAAATTATTGAAAGAGCAAAGAAAGAAGTACTCAAACTATTAAGAGAAGATAAGACTGAAACAATAAAAGAAAGAAAACAGATTGCCGAAAATGTAGCGGTTGGAGCGGTTAAGTATTCTTTTTTAGCCATTAATCCCATTAAAGATATAAGTTTTGATTTAAAGGAAAGTGTCAGAATGGATGGACGGTCGGGACCTTATATAATGTATAGTTATGTAAGAGCGGTGAATCTACTGAAGAGATTGCTAGCCGAGGGTCATACTCTAAAGACTACAGGGTTAAAAGAAGATATTCTTTGCAAGGAGGGAGAGAGGCTTGTTTATTGTCTATCCAAATTTCCGAACTTAACAAAAGAAGTGGCTCAGAATTATCAGTTATCATTGATTGCTAGCTATGCCTATAGTTTAGCCAGTATTTTTGCAAATTTTTATGATAAATGTCCAGTCATCAATCAACAAGATAAAGATTTACAACAAATACGCATTGGGTTAGTAACTGCCTTTAAAGATACGCTTGGACGATGCCTTGACTTGTTGGGGATAAAAAGGATAGAGAAAATGTAATCTGCAAGGATGCTAAAATTACTTTTTAGAAATTAGAAACTTTTATTATTAGAAACTTTTTATGTCTGGTCATTCAAAATGGTCAACCATTAAACACAAAAAGGCAACTACTGATGCTAAAAAGGCCAATACTTTTGCCAGGTTAGCTAGAGATATTGCTGTGGCTGCTCGTAGTGGGGGAGACCCTGAGGCGAATTTTAGGTTACGGTTAGCCATTGATAAAGCTCGAGCAGATAATATGCCCAATAAAAATATTGAAAGAGCTATCCAGCGAGGTTCGGGTGGGTCTAAAGAGGGGGTTCAAATTGAAGAAGCGGTTTGGGAGGCCTATGGTCCGGGTCAGGTAGCTGTTTTGATTAAGGTGGCTATGGAGAATAAAAACAAGGCTCTGATGGAGATTAAAAATATCTTGCGAGCTAATCAGGGGAAATTTGTGGAAGGGGGAGGCGTTAGCTGGCAGTTTAAAAAAATAGGTATTATAATGGTTGGTGGTGGTGAGATGGAGCAGGATGATCTAGAAATGCTTTTTATTGAAAGTGGTGCTCAAGATTATCATCAGAAAAGTAAAAATAGATATTCAGTTTTTACCGCGCCATCAGAACTTCAGAATGTTAGCAGAAAATTAGCAACAGAGTTGGTAGAAATACTGGATGAAGATTTAGGGTATTTAGCCAAAAATGTGGTTGAGGTGGACGAGAAAACAAAAACCAGCTGTAGTAAATTGCTTGAAGAATTGAAAGAAAATGATAATGTAGTAGCTGTTTATAATAATGGGTCTATTACGTAATTAATTACTTACCAAATTTATTTATCAAAAGAGAGGGGGTGTGGTGTCAATGGTAGCACGGCGGTCTCCAAAACCGTCAGTTGGGGTTCGAATCCCTACACCCCTGCAAAAAATCTTGGAAGAATATCTTAATCAGGATATAGAAAAAATCAAAAAACATTTTGATTCAGACCCGGAATTAAAAAAGAATTTGATCAGCAAGTACATATATTTTTAATAAGAGAATGGAAGGGTAATCCGATAGAAAGTGAAGAAATGCAACCGAAGTGGTTCAGTATTAAAGATATTCCCTTTGATCAAATGTGGGATGATGATAAGTACTGGCTCCCTCATGTTTTAGCAGGTAAAAAACTAAAAGGTAAATTTATTTTTGGCAAAGAAGACAAAGTGACAGATAAAGTCTTGAAATTTGTTGGAAAATTAAAATAAAAAATCAGTCTAAAAATCAGTCCGACAAAAAGACAGCTCAACAGAATTTACTGAGCTGTCTTTTTTAATTTTCTGTAAGGCTAGGATTGCTATTATTACTGGTCAGCTGGCTTATTGAAAAAACCTTAACGGAGTTTGTTTAATAAGGATTAAAAGTGTTGACATTTGTTTACTGGTGGATTAAAATGTACTTACGTGTTAAGAAGTGGCATAAAGTGTATAATAAAAATGTTTATCGGAGAATACAAACACACCTTAGATGCTAAAAACAGATTGGCAATTCCCAGTAAATTCAGAAAAGAACTTGGCAAAAAAGCAGTTATTACCAGAGGGCTGGATGAATGTCTCTTACTTTATTCTATGGATGCTTGGAAAGAAATTGCCGTAAAGCTTGGGCAAATGCCTATTGGAGAAAGTGGAACACGAGGCTTTGTGAGACTAATGCTGGCTGGAGCAACGGAAGTAAGTTTGGATGGACTGGGCAGAGTGCTCGTTCCAGAATATTTAAAAAAATATGCTGGGCTAAAAAAGGATACTATCGTTAACGGTTTATTCAATAGAATGGAAATTTGGGAAGCTAGAGATTGGAATAATTACAAACAGAGGACAGAGAAAGATACTGCTAAGGTGGCGGAGAAATTGGGAGAGCTAGGAATTTATTAATGATTGCCAAGATGTCAATTCATAAGCCAGTTCTTTTAAAAGAAGTAATAGAATTTCTTGATCCAAAAAAAGGAAAAATATTTGTGGATTGCACGCTAGGTGGTGGAGGCCATGCTGAAGCAATGATAGCCAAGGTGGGAAAAGAAGGAAGGGTTATCGGTCTTGATTTTGATAAAAGTAATATTGAAAAACTAGCGAAACAAAAAAGGATTGAAACGATTTGGGCAAATTTTAAAGATATAAAAAAAGTTCTTCATAAAAAAGAGATTGAAACATCTAGCAAAATTGTAGGCAGGGTTGATGGTATTCTAGCCGACTTAGGTTTCTCGTCAGATCAATTAGAAAAAGTTCCTGGATTGAGTTTTCAGAAAGATGAATATCTTGATATGCGATTAGACAAAAGTGGTGATTTAACGGCAACAGATATTTTGAATAAGTTCTCTCAAAAAGAAATTGCTGAAATTTTAAGTAAATACGGAGAAGAAAGAAAAGCCGATTTGATTGCTGAAAAAATAGTTCGTCAGAGAAAAACTCAAGAAATAGAAACCGCTTTTCAGCTAGTACAAATTGTCCAGAGTTGTTATCCGGAGAAAATAAAAGTACGAGGAGTTAATGTGGCTACCAAGACTTTTATGGCCCTCAGAATTGCTGTCAATGGGGAATTAGAAAATTTAGAACAGTTTTTAGCAGAAGCAATGGGATGCTTGAAAAAAGGAGGAAAAATTGCCATAATCTCTTTTCACTCGCTGGAAGACAGGATAGTAAAGAATTTTTTTAAGCGAGAAGCAAAAAAATGTATTTGCGACGAGGACCAAGCTCAGTGTACCTGCAATCATCAGCCAATTTTAAAAATAATCACTAAAAAGCCGATAGTTTCAAGCGCAGAAGAAAGACAAACCAATCCCAGATCACGTAGCGCTAAATTACGGATAGCAGAAAAAATTTAAATATCCCATGGGCAAAATTATAGAAATCACAAAACAAAAGAAAAACATAAGAGGGCGTCGGCGTCGTACGATTAGCTCCCCAATTAAATTAGGGGTTACCACTTTGGGATTTATTACCATAATGGTAATTTGCTTTTTATCGTTGTTGTATCTTTTGCAGGCTAACCGCACAGCTACTTGTGGATTTCAGATTGAGGAATACGATAATGCTATCTCTAAATTAACCAAAGAAAAGGCAGAGTTAGAATTAGAAGCAGCTAAACTACGCTCCACCAATCAAATTAAAGAAAAATTAGAAACTTTGAATATGCGAGAAGTTGATCCCACCAAAATTGGTTATTACGAAGTGGGCAAATATTTAGCTCTAGAAACAAGGAGATGAATCTATTGAATAATATTTATGAGCAACCATGGGACAAATCAAAGGAGAAATTTAAAATACTCAACGACTAATTTTAGAAAAACGAGTCGGTCTTTTAATAGAGGCATTAGCAGGAGCAGAAGAAGTAATTCTTCTTTTTTTGATAATTGGAGAATCAATTTTTTAATGATTTTGGTAATTTTAATGGCCGGAATTATCATAGAGCGCTTGGTTATGTTGCAAATTGTAAATCACGAAAGCTTAGTGGCTAAAGCTCAAAAACAACATCAATTTTTTGAGAAATTAAAACCCAATAGAGGACAAATTTATTTAAAGGATGGAGAAACTAATATTATTCCAATAGCTACTAATGAAGATCAGGATATGGTCGTGATTGTCCCTAAATATATCACTGATACTGAAGGAACCATCCAGACCTTAGCCACTATTTTAAATATGGACACAGAAGAAGTTAGGAGGAAAGTCATGAAAAGAGACGATCTCTATGAAATAATAAAAAGAAAGTTGACCAAGGAAGAGTCAACCATGATAGCCGAAAAGCAAATGGTAGGGGTGGAATTGATTCCTGAAGGTTGGCGTAATTATCCAGAAGGAGAATTGGCCTCGCAAGTTTTAGGTTTTGTAGGACATAGCAATGATAAAAGAGTGGGGCAGTACGGTATTGAAGGGTCTTTCAATGATATTTTAGAAGGAGAAGTTGGTTTTCTTAAAGCAGAAAAAGATACCGCTGGTCGTTGGATCTCAATTAGTAAAAGGATTTTAGAAAAACCTAAACAAGGAACAGATATTGTGCTTACTCTGGATCAGACCGTTCAATATTTTGTAGAAAAATTACTGAAAGAATCCATTACTAAGTATGGAGCCAGTAAGGGGAGCGTTATCGTTATGGAACCGGATACTGGTAAAGTTGTCGCTATGGCAAATTTTCCCACCTATAGTAATGGTGAGTTTAATAAAGTAGAAGACAGTGCTCTTTTTAAGAATGATTGTGTGCAAAGCCAATATGAACCAGGATCGGTCTTTAAACCAATTACTGCTTCGGCAGCGGTTGATCTGGGAAAACTAACCCCTGATTCAACCTATATTGATAAAGGTTCTTATTCGGTGGCAGGTTTTACTATCCATAACTCAGATGGCAAGGCTTATGGTCAAACTACGCTTACTCGTTTTTTGGAACTTTCTTTAAATACGGGAGCTATTTGGGTGATGCAATCCACTGGGAAAGAAAACTTTTTAAAATATGTTAAAAATTATGGTCTAGATCGATCAACGGGTATTGAATTATTAGGAGAAGCTGAAGGCGATGTCAGTAATTTAGAGCATTTGAGAGACATAAACTTTGTAACCGCTTCTTTCGGGCAAGGAGTATCTATTACCCCAATTCAATTAGTCACTGCTTTCTCTGCTATAATTAATGGTGGTCACCTAATGGAGCCTAGGATAGTGGATCGTTTTATCTATGACAGTGAGAAAAAGAGCGAAGAAAAAGTAGCTCCCAAAAAAGTACGTCAAGTTATTAGCCCTAAAACATCAGCTACTATGCGAGCAATGCTTATCTCGGTGGTTAAAAATGGTTGGGGAAAAAAGGCTGGAGTCCCTGGTTATTTAATTGGTGGGAAAACTGGCACGGCTCAAATACCTAACGAAGATAGGGGAGGATACTCCGATGAAGTTGTCCATAGTTTTGTAGGATTTGGACCAGCAGATAATCCTAAATTTATTACTTTAGTAAAATTGGATAAAGTTTCTGCAGTTAATTTTTCTTCCGATTCTGCTACTTTAGTAGCTGGTCGGCTACATAAATTTTTATTGGACTACTATCATATTTTTCCTACAGAAAAAATAAAAGAGGACGAATTAAAATACTTTAATCGATTAATGGAAATCAAAGAAGAAGATATTAAAAAAGCCGGCGAGGAAAGTTTGGAAGGGGCGGAGGGGCTATCTCCTCTAGAAAAAGATGAGTCCAAGAAAGATAAAAAAGATAAGAAAAAGAAACGATGAAGAAAATTCTAAAAAAAATAATAGAAATTGTTGCCGGGTTTATTACTCGGAGAATAATTAGTAAATACAAGCCCTTAATTATTGGAGTTACTGGGAGTGTGGGTAAGACCAGTGTTAAGGATGCTATTTATGCTGTTCTTAAAAATAAATATCAAGTTAATAAATCATGGGGGAATTTAAACACAGAGCTGGGTATTCCTTTGGCAGTGGCTGGCTATAAAAACGCAGGAACTTCACTAACTTTTTGGATAAAAGCTTTATGGAAAATGGTTTGTCTTTACTGGGATGGCGAGAAAAAAATAAAGAGTATTTTAGTTTTAGAGATGGGAGCTGACAAACCGGGAGATATTAAAAAATTGGTTAAATTAGCTCCACCAGATATTGGGGTGGTAACTAATGTAGGCATAAGTCATTTAGAATATTTTAAAAAGGTTAGCAACATTGTGGCCGAAAAAAGAAAATTGGTAGAAGCCTTAGAGCCAGCTGGTTGCGCAGTGCTTTGTGGCGACAATCAAAAAGTCTTGAGTATGGACAAAAAAACGAAAGCTCGAGTAATTACTTATGGGTTGGAGCGTCATAATTTGGTCAAAGCTACCAATTTAGTTTTTCATTATGAAGAGAAGCCTATGGCTGGCAAAGAACTTGACTGGAGTATTAGCTTTAAGTTGAACTATCAAGACACGATTATTCCAGTTAGGCTGAAGAATATGCTAGGTGCTCAACAGGTCCAGGTTGTGTTAGCGGCTGTTTCTTGTAGTATTTGCATGGGCATGAATTTATTAGAGGCATCAGAGGCTCTAGTTAATTATGTCCCTCCTTTAGGAAGAATGAAAATAATTCATGGTCTGAATGGGAGTTTTATTTTAGATGATACATATAATTCAGCTCCCGCTTCAACATTAGCTGCCCTAGAAATTTTAGCAGAAGTTTATGCCAATAAAAAAATTGTTGTTTTGGCCGATATGCTTGAATTGGGGTCTCAAGAGAAAAAGGGGCATCAGGAAGTGGGAGAGAAAGCAGGTATGGTGGCAGATTTTATTTTTACTTATGGAGAGAAAGGAGCCTTGATTGCGAAAAGTGCCAAGGCAACTATAAAAAAAAGCCAAGCAGTAAATGTCCGGCATTTTGAAAATCAAGAAGATCTTATTGGTGAGCTGAAAAACTTATTAGATCAAAACTTAGTGGTTTTAATTAAGGGGTCCCAAAAAATGAGGATGGAAAAAGTGGTTAAAGCGGTAATGGCAGAACCAAATCAGGCTAAAAAACTTTTAGTAAGGCAAGGGAAAGGGTGGGGATAATGCCAGCCAAAGGCCCGCCTAGACTCGCTAGCTAGTTATCTTTTACGGTTTTGTGACACGGCGAGGCTGGCTGGTCACCCTCTGGGTGACAATCCCCGCAAGACAAATTCTGGGGTTGCTTCGTCATTTCATTCCTCGCCTGCCTACCGTGAGGCAGGCAAAGACGGAATAACTTTATGAACTTGATAACTCTATGGACTTGATAACTTTAAGAACTTTATAACTTTATGAACTGCAACCATGTTAGAGCTTTGGCAAAATCTACCGTATCATCTCAATCCGGTAATTTTTAAAATCGGAAATTTCCCAATAAGTTGGTACTGGCTAATGTATTTAGCAAGTCTGGGTACTGGTTACTGGCTTTTACATTACCGAGTAAAGCACGACTCTCTGCCCTATTCTCGAGAAAAGTTTTTTTGGGCATTATATTGGATGTTTCTTGGAATTCTGATTGGAGGAAGATTAGGTTACATCATTTTCTATAATCTAGGGGAATTTTTAGGAAATCCTTTGATGGCCATTAATCCTTTTGTGAATGATGAATTTGGTTGGAGCTTTAGAGGAATTTATGGCATGAGTTATCATGGAGGACTCATGGGGGCAGTTACAGCATTATTTATTTATGTTAGTAAAAATAAACTAAAATTTTGGAAAACCTTAGATTTTATTATTCCAGTTATTCCTCTAGGATATTTTTGGGGAAGAATCGGTAATTTTTTAAACGGAGAACTTTATGGAAGAATTACTGAGAAAGCTGTGGGAATGTATTTCCCTACTCTTCAGTCATTAGGCTGGAAATCTTCTTTTCTCCGGCATCCTTCTCAACTTTATGAAGCTTTTTTTGAAGGGCTTGTTTTATTTGGTATCCTTTGGTTTTTAAGAAATAAAATTAAAACACCGGGAATTATTTCTGCTGTTTATTTATTAGGATACGGAATTTTTAGATTTGGAATTGAATTTTTTCGCCAACCGGACGTACATCTGGGGTTGGTGGCGATGGGCTTATCAATAGGGCAATTTTTTTGCTTGGGAATGATACTTATTAGTATTTTAATTATCATCAATCAAAAATTTATAGTTAAACATTAATTTTTGAATACTTAATAAGGAAACAAACAAATAATAAAATTTATTTTCTTGAACTGTCCGATTATATTTGACATTCGGTAGTATTTTCTCTAGAAATTATAATAGCTTTAAGTCTTGTTCTTAGAGCGGTTTTTTAACAATTTTAAAAGAGGAGGGCTAGAAATGGCTATAAAGACAGAAGAAAAAAGATTAGTTATGGCTAGGGAGAAAGCAAGGATAAAAATGGAAAAACTTTTTTTTAAAGATCGTCTGCAAGAGAGTATTAAGGAAAGAGGTGGGGCTTGGGTGGCCCATGCTCACGCTGACCGAGCAGGGACTATTGAACAAAAATTTATGCCGGAGGGCATGAGTCCTTATGAGGCAGCAAATCTACCTCTGCAGGCCAAGCAAAATCTGGTTGGAAAAATTCATCTCCAGCCGGAATATTTAGAAACCATGGAGGAGCGTCTTGTGGGAGTGATAGAATGTCTCATCGAGGATGGAGTTAAGCGTTTTGATACGTTTATTGATGCCACGATAGATTACGATTCTATGTTTAGAGTGGGAACCAAAGGGATTGAAATTTTTTTGAAGCTTAAGGCAGAGTATCAAGACCTGATTGATTTACGTTGTGGGGCATACAATATTTTTGGATTTAAAAATACAACTCCAGAACGTTGGGATCTTCAAAAAGAAGCTTCTAAAATGGCCGATTTTATTGGCTCACTTCCAGAAAGAGATGATTTGCGAGGCCATCCTTCGCATATTGGATTTAAGGCGCATCTATTTCAAATGTTGCACCTAGCGGTTGAGCTAAATAAAGAAATCCATTTGCATCTTGATCAGGGGAATATTCCAGATGAAAATGGAACCGAAATGCTTTGTGAGGCAATAACGTATTATCCAAAAGTGCAAGCATGGAACCGGGAAACAACACCTAAAATTTGGGCGGTGCATGTAATTTCTCCATCGGCTTATCAGCAAGATAGGTTTAAAAAATTACTTTTAAATTTAAAGAAAAGCAATGTGGGGTTGATTATCTGTCCTAGGGCTGCAACAGGTATGGTCCAAAATGCTTTATATCAAGCCCCAATTCATTCATCAATAGCACAGCTTTTTGAAATAATTCATGCAGGTATCCCGGTGCGGTTGGGAGTGGATAACATAGCCGATCCTATTATTCCGAATGGCACTCCACATTTACATGAGGAAATTGATAGAGCTGCTGACTCTTTGCGGTTCTACATTATTCAAGTTTGGAGTAAATTGGCCGCCGGCCTTCCATTGGATAACATGGACTTGGAATTTATAAGGCGTTATATCGAAGCTAGAAAAGAGGCTATGCATGCCCAGTATAATTATTTTTCTAGGCAAGTAGACGAATTGTTATAAATAATAAAAAAATAGTGTCCCTTAACAATTTTAAAACCTTAAAATAAGGAGGAAAAAATGGAAAATATAGATAAAGATTCTGAAAAATTGCTAAAGGAATACCTAGATACAAGACAGATTGAGCTAGAGCATGAAATGACAGTCATTAAAAACATAACTGATCCAGCTAAATTGATTGCCAGATTGGAGAGGACAAGTGAGGAACTTCAGTGGATGATAGCAGGAGAATTTACGGCAGGAGTTAATCGAATAGATAATTTCTACGAATTGATTGATTTGTGGAAACGCAGTGAGGGCAAAAAATACGGTCAGATAGATTTTCGAGATTTTATTGAGAAGGAAATGGTTATAGTTCTTAATATAAAAACGGACGAAGGTATTGATATTGGGGAGGTGTTGCAGTATTTAGGGAGGGCACCAATTTGTTCTAACCCCCAAAAAATAATCCTTGAACATTTAAAGGAAATGCTTGAGGGGAATATTCACTTGATTAAGGAGGTAATTCGGGGAAAGTTAAAACTTCCCCATAGCTTAAAAGACTTTTTTGTCCAAGAAGTTGGAAAGGCACTTCTTGAGTAAAATCATAAAGAGAATTCTCAAAAAAGCTCCATCGGATGTAGCATAATCCAATGGAGCTTTTATTAATTCTGTAAACTTTGTACCGCCAAGGGGAATCGCCATAGCATCCGCTATGGCGCCACGTCGGATGACGTGGCGAACTCTAAATTGTAGCCCTAAATTGTAGCCCCAAGGAGAATTGAACTCCTGTTTTCAGGATGAGAACCTGATATCCTAACCACTAGATGATGGGGCCTTATTATTAATTATATGCTCCATTTTCGTAATTTTCAAACTTTAAGCTGAAGAACCTGATGTCCCCGCCTCGCGTCGACAAGCTCCGCGAGTCGAGGCGGGCTAACCACTAGACGATGGGGCCTGTACGCATTCCAAGATTAATATAACCCTTTTTACAAAGAGAGTCTAGAGATTGTGGGGCTTGATTTCATAGTAACTTTAATGGTATTGTTTTAGCGGTAGTTAATTCCATCTTTTTGATTGTTTTAAATTAGATTGGTGTTTGATTAAACCAGCTACCAGAAGGACCATTCCTCAAAACAATATTTAATGAGAAAAAATGAAAAACAAAAAAACGTTGGTTACTCTAATGGTAAGTACCTTTCTAACCCTCGTATTTTGTATTTTACTTAATCCTATAGAGGTGAAGGCTGGTAGCACTATTTATGTAGATGCTAGCACTACTGGGAGTGAAACAGGATCTACGAATAATCCGTTTAGAACACTCAAGAAAGCCTTAAAAGAAGCTGATAGAGATGATACAGTTGCAGTACGAGCAGGGATTTATGAAGGAAACGTTACCATTCCTAAAAATGTTACCGTAACTGGAGTGCATCGAGATGAAGTTTTTATTGTTGCCAAAAGTAAACATTACCCTGTTATTAAAATGAGAGATGGTTCTGAGTTAAATGATTTAACGGTGATGAGCGGTAGTTACGGAATTTACGTAAAGCGGGGAAGTCAGGTTACTGTTGAGGGGTGCACCATTGGTTACAATGAAAGCCATGGAATTAAGGTAAAGAAATCCGATTTGAGCGATGAAAGTACAGTCACGATAAACGGAAATATTATTCTTAGAAATGGCGGAGCAGGAATTTATGTTCAAAAAAGAATGGTGATCATTTATAATAATCATATTTATAGCAATGGGAAAGATGGGGTTTATTTACAAGGGGAAGTAGCGGCAGATGTAGAATACAACAAAATTAAGTACAACGAGAAAAGTGGGGTAGATTTAATTATTGACAGTTCGACTATTTTGATTGCAAACAATACCTTCAAAAATAATGAACAGTCGGGAGTAGATGTCCATGCAAAGTCATGGCGGGGTAAAGTTTTAATTAAAAATTCCAAGTTTTATCATAACGATGAGTATGGAATAAAAAAAATTCAGTATGGTTCTCCTATTTGGGATATTTGGGACCAGGATTATATTTTAGGAGACGGAAATCTTTTTGTAGATAATAAAAAAGGGAAAATATCCTCAGTAGAAATAAAAGGATAATAACTTGGGAGCTGGCAATATAAGTAATTAGTAAAGTAATAATAATGAAAATTAGGAAAAAAGGTGTCATCTGGGTTATTGCTATTGTGGCAGTACTTGTTGTTGGTTTTTTGGTTTTAAGGTCTAAGAAAGAAAAAACAGAGTATTTAACTCAAGAAGTTATAGAGGAAACAATTGCTCAAACGGTATCTTCCACTGGAACATTAGTTTCTGAGAGTAAAATTGGTCTTAATTTTGAAATTTCCGGGAGGATTCAAACTATCAATGTTAAAGTGGGGGATAAAATAGCCAAGGGGGAAATTCTGGCAGTCATTGAGGATAATATTTTGAATCAAGAAGTAACCAAGGCTCGTTTAGCTTTGAATCAAGCAGTGGCTACTGCTGGAGCTAATGATGATGCAGTTAGGGAAGCTAAGCAGGGAGTTGAAAATGCAGAAGATCAAGAAAAGGAAACTGAAGATTTAGAGAATCAAAAAGTTGATGCAGCGGAACAAGGATATGACAACGCCGTTGATTATCACGAGGATGCTTTAGATTATTATGATAAAATCGAGTCCACAAAGGGAGCTGATAGTTCTGAAGCTAAAAGTGCCAAACTAACCTTGACCACAGCTTTGAATGGTAAGAAAGTTGCCGAAGAAGCAGTGGAGACAGCTAAAAAAGTAAGAGATTTGAATATGACCGTAGTGGAGAATTCTCTCGATACGGCTAAAGAAAGATTAAAAACCACTAGGTCAATTTATACTCAAAGAAGTCGCGATGCTACGGTAGAATCAGCTAGAGCTAATTATGCAATAGCAACTGCTAATTTAGCAAAGTCAGTTCTCAAGTCTCCGGTCAGTGGAACAATAACTAAAATTAATTATAAAGCAGGAGAAGTTCTTGGTATGTCATCCTCAGCTACCGCTTTTGGAGAAGTGATTTCTCAGGATTTTATTCTAGAATCTTATATACCAGAGTCAGATATTGTTAAGCTCAAATTAGGTCAGGTAGCAGAAATAGCCCTTGATGCATTTTCTTCAAAAGAAAAACTTCAAGCTGAAATTGTAGAGATTGAACCATCCTCAACGGTTCTTCAAGATGTGGTTTACTATAAAATTAAACTTAGGTTAAATACTTTGACTTCTTATCTCAAAGAAGGAATGAGTGCGGATGTAGACATCCAAATAATCCAAAAGGCTAATGTTTTAGTAGCTCCTGAAAGAGCTGTAAATGAGGGAAAAGTCAAAGTTCTTTTAGATAATGGAGGGATTAAACAAGCATTGGTTGAAACGGGAATCCGAGGGGACAATGGCAAAGTTGAGATTATTTCAGGGTTAGCAGAGGGAGAAGAAGTTGTTTTAGCGGAAAAGGATGGCAAGAAATAATTAACAAAAATTATTTTTAAGCTGAACTCAACTAAAATGATAATTTTTAAATTAGTCCGATGGCTTCTTTTCTTATAAAAGCTGAAAATATTGATAAAATTTATAGTAATGAGAGTGTAGAAACCCGAGCCGTGCAAGGGGTTTCTTTTAATCTTACCGAAGGTGAATTTGTAGCTATCATGGGACCTAGTGGCTCAGGAAAATCGACCCTAATGCAAATTTTAGGGTTTTTAGATTATCCAACAGAGGGTAGGTATTTATTTAGGGGGAAAGATACTAAAAATTTTTCTGCTGATGAACTGGCCAAGATTAGAAATGAAGAGGTGGGTTTTGTTTTTCAGACCTTTAATCTTCTTCCTCGAGCCACAGTTCTTGAGAATGTAGAATTGCCACTACTATATGATACTAGAAAATCAAACAAGGAAGAAAATACTCAAAAAATTAAAAAGGCTCTTGAAGAAGTGGGCATGGTACATCGAATTAACCATTTTTCTAATCAACTTTCTGGAGGAGAAAGACAGCGAGTGGCCATTGCTCGAGCTTTAGTGAATAGTCCAGCGGTAGTTTTTGCTGATGAACCAACGGGTAACTTAGATTCTAAGTCAGGAATTCAAGTTATGAAAATTCTTCAGGACCTAAATAATGAAGGCAAGACAATTATTTTAGTAACTCATGAAGGATATACGGCTCAGCATGCTAAAAGAATTCTGCAAATGGTAGATGGGCAGATTATTAAGGATGAAAGCATTGCGGAAAGAAGAATGGCTGATGGAGAAAAAGAATTAAAGTAATGCCATGTTGCAATTTCTAAATCCTGTCAAAATTTCCTATCGTAATCTCATGGCATCTAAATTGCGATCTCTCTTGACTATCGTGGGGATTGTTATTGGAGTAGCGGCGGTGATTATTATTTTTGCCGTTGGCAAATCAGCCCAAAAATTAATTGTGGATCAAATTCAAGGGGTAGGATCAAATTTAATAGCGGTAATGCCTGGAGCAGCGGAAGATGATGGTCCTCCAGCGACAATTATGGGAATTTCTATCACTACCCTTACTTACAGCGACTTGAAAGCTATAATAAATTCAACGGGGATTCCAGAAATTGAAGCAGGAGCAGGGTATGTTGATGGAACTGTTGGTATCTCTCAGAAAGATGTCAACTTAAACGCTTCGTTAACAGGAACCACTGCCAGTTATATGGATGTTGAAAACGCAGCCCTGCTGTCTGGAAGATTTTTTAATATAGATGAAGAAAAAAATCTTTCTCGAGTGGTGGTATTGGGCAATAGCATTGCTCGAGATTTATTTGAAAAAGATGATCCAGTGGGCGGAAAGATAAAAATTAAAGACCAAAATTTTACTGTAATAGGGGTTTTAGAAGAACGTAGTTCGGGTGGATTTGGAGTGGCCGACCAAGATGGAGCCGTATTTATTCCTCTTAAAACTGCTCAGAAATTAATTTTAGGTATAGAACATTTAGGATATATCCGATTGAAAATAAGTAATTCTGAAATGAGCGAATTAGTTGAAGCTGAAGTGGCTTCTATTCTAAGGCAGGAACACAATATCCAAGATATTGCAAATGACGATTTCACGATCAGAGATCAGGCAACAACTGTTGAGACCCTAAATCAAATAACTGATGTGTTGCGTTATTTCCTGCTAGCAGTGGGCTCAATCTCTTTATTGGTTGGGGGTATTGGAATTATGAATATTATGCTGATTGTTATTAATCAAAGGATGAGAGAAATAGGTTTAAGAAAAGCGATAGGAGCTCGAGATACTGATATTATTATCCAGTTTTTGATTGAAACGGTAACCATTTCTTCTATTGGAGGTATAGTGGGGATTTTTACGGGAGTTGTCGTTTCTTTTTTAGTTTCAATGGTTGCTGGAGCTATGGGATACACTTGGAGTTTTATCATTTCACCTTTTTCGATAATCACAGCAGTTTTAATTTCGGTAGCTATTGGAGTAATTTTTGGGATTTATCCAGCCAAAAAAGCGGCTAAGATTTCCCCCATGGAGTCTCTTAGATATGAATAAAATGCAAAATTTAAAATATGAATTCTTATGCATGAATTATTAGTTTCCATTAAATTAGCTTTCTATAATTTGAGAGTCAATATCGGTAGAACGCTATTATCACTCTCAGGAATTGTCATTGGAGTAAGTTCGGTGATTCTTGTTTTATCCTTAGGAGCAGGAGTGGAAAAATTTGTTCTTGAACAGGTGGAATCTTTTGGTACCAATATTATTGAAATTGAAATTAAAGTTCCTAAGACCGGCAAGACTTCCGCTCAAAATATTGGAGGAATGGTAGGGGGTGCTCAGATTACAACTTTCAAACTGGAAGATGCAGAAGAGGCAAGTGAACTTTCTAATATTGCAGGGTGGTACGCTGGTATTATGGGGCAACAGATTGCTTCTTATAAAACTCAAAATAAGCAGGCACTCATTATGGGGACCACCGCCGAGATAGAAAATGTTGACGAGCAATTAGTGGTTGAAGAGGGAAGATTTTTTTCTCCAGATGAAGATGAAGACTTAAAGCAGGTGGTTGTGCTCGGAAGTGATTTTAAGGAGGACTTTTTCGGAGGGAAAAAAGCTCTAGGGGAAATAATAAAAATTAAAGGGCAACCCTTTAAAGTTATCGGTATTTTAGAAGAAAGAGGGGGTACCGGCTTTTTTAATTTTGACACTTTAATCTATCTTCCTTTGCAAACTCTTCAGAAAAAACTAATGGGTGTTGATTATATTCAATTCGCTCTCTATAAATTAAAAGACATTGACAAATTAGAGTTAACTACGCTAGGGCTAACAGACCTCATGAGAAGTCGGCATGAAATTGAAGATCCAGATGATGACGATTTTGCTGTAACATCTACTGCCGAAGCCATTGAAATGATAGAGCAAGTTTTTTGGGCAGTGAACGCTCTTTTACTGGCGATTGCATCTGTTTCGTTGATCGTGGGAGGAGTCGGGGTTATGAATGTTATGTATGTTGCAGTTGTTGAACGAACCTTTGAAATTGGGCTCCGAAAATCTTTAGGAGCCAAAAATTCTGATATTTTAAAGCAATTTCTTTTTGAGGGAATTTTCCTTACTTTGTCAGGAGGAATTATAGGTATTATTCTTGGATTTATGGGAGCTAAAGGGGCTGGCTTGTTGGTAGCTTATTATGGATTCCCACTAGATTTTCCAATCACATCTCAGATTATATTTATCGGTTTTGGATTTGCTACTGGAGTGGGTATAATTTTTGGGTTACGTCCAGCCTATAAAGCTTCTTTGCTTCCACCGATGGAAGCCTTAAGAGGTGATAAATCTTAACAATTCATTTTAAATAGGTTATTCTGGATAGGTGAGGATATAAACGAGAATGAAAAAATATAATTGTTAATGTCAATTTAAAATCGAGCTTATAAAACTGTAAGGAACTAGAAAATTCATAAAGACAATAACTTTCTAACTTGATGACTTTACAAACTTGATAACTTTACAAACTTTACACTTTATAAACTTTCTAACTTTATAAACTCTCCCTATGTACGACCACAAAAAAATAGAAGCTAAATGGCGAGAACGCTGGCAAGAAGAAAAACTGCATGCTCCCAATCTGGATAAAGCATCCCGTCCTTTTTATAATTTGATGATGTTTCCCTATCCTTCTGGAGAAGGGTTACACATAGGAAACATGTATGCTTTTACGCACTCTGATTGTTATGGAAGATTCAAGCGTTTAAATGGGTACGATGTTTTAGAGCCAATTGGCTTAGATGGTTTTGGGATTCATAGTGAGAATTATGCTCTTAAAATTGGCGAGCATATTAAAAAAGTTTCCGCTAGGACAGAAAAGAATTTCTATAAGCAATTGCAAATGATTGGCGGTCATTTTGACTGGGATAGAACAGTAGAAACCTACAAAGAAGATTATTACCGCTGGACTCAATGGTTATTTCTTCAAATGTATAAACAGGGGCTTGCCTATCGTAAAAAGTCTCCGGTTAATTGGTGTCCTAGTTGTAAAACAGTTCTTTCCGACGAACAGGTTATTAATGGGGAATGCGAGCGTTGTGATAGTAAAGTAGAAAAAAAGGAAATGGAGCAGTGGTTTTTTAAGATTACTGACTATGCAGAAAAACTGCTAAAAAATTTAGAGTGGATTGACTGGAGCTCAGATGTAAAATTGGGACAGAAAAATTGGATTGGGAAAAGTGTCGGAGCAGAGATAACCTTTCACTTTAAGGGAACTAAGCAAAAAGTTAAAGTCTTTACCACTAGACCGGATACTATTTTTGGAGCAACTTATTTAGTGATTGCTCCAGAGCATCCATTGTTGAAAGATGAAACGCTACGAATTGAAAATCAAAAAGAAGTTGATAGTTATATCAAAAAAGCAATCAAGAAAAGTGAAATAGATAGAATAAAAGAGGATAAAGAAAAAACAGGCGTAGAGCTTAAAGGGGTTCGAGTAATTAATCCTTTGACCAAAAAGACAATCCCCGTTTGGGTGGCCGACTATGTGGTAATGAATTATGGCTGGGGAGCCATTATGGCTGTTCCCGCTCATGACGAAAGGGATTTTGAATTTGCCAAAAAATTTGAGCTTCCAATCAAGAAAGTCATTCAACCCATTGATGAAAAGTCAGCTAAACTTGTTTTAAAAAAATGTTTTGCAGGCAAAGGGATTACCGTTAATTCTGGGTTTTTAAACGGTTTGAAAACAAAAGTAGCTCAACGCAAAATTATTGATTATTTAAAAAATGATAAAATTGGTAAAAGTTGCGTAAATTATAAATTACGAGATTGGTGCATTTCGCGCCAGCGTTACTGGGGTCCTCCTATTCCTATGATTAAATGCAAGAAATGTGGCTGGGTTCCAGTTCCTGAGAAAGATTTGCCGGTGAAGCTACCTCCATTAAATGATTTTCAGCCTGATGGTTCTGGTAAAGGGCCTTTGAATAAAATAAAAGATTTTGTAGAGGTTAAATGTCCGCAGTGTGGGGGTCAGGCCAAGAGGGAGACGGATGTTTCAGATCCTTTTGTGGATTCTTCTTGGTATTTTTTTCGCTATCTCAGCACGGAAGATAATAAGCAGGCTTTAAACAAAGAACGAATAAAAAAATGGATGCCAGTGGATATGTATATTGGAGGTAAGGAACATACCGTTTTACATTTACTTTATTCGCGCTTTGTAACTATGGTCCTGCATGATCTTGGCTACTGTGACTTTGAAGAACCCTTCAAGCGTTTTTTTGGTCACGGTCTGGTTATAAAAGATGGAGCTAAAATGAGTAAATCCAAGGGCAATGTGGTCAATCCCGATGAATTTATTAAACGCTTTGGAGCTGACAGCGTAAGACTTTATTTAATGTTTTTGAGTGATGTGCGTCAGGGTGGTGAGTGGAAAGATGCAGGAATTGCGGGAATGTTTAGATTCGTGAAAAGAACTTGGAAAATTTATGAAGAATTCCAAGTTGAATCAATAACTAAAAATTCTGGTAGTTCTAAATTAAAATCCATAAAAATTCCGCGATTACACAAAACCATTAAAAAAGTTACGGATGATTTGGAGCGATTAAGTTTTAATACCGCCATTGCTAGAATAATGGAATTTGTTAATTGGTACTACACGGCTAAAAATAGTTTGGAAGAACAGGAAAAACACTTTTTACTTTCCCAATTGGCAATTTTAATCAGTCCTTTTGCTCCTCATTTAGGGGAGGAATTCTGGTCAATTCTGGGCAATAAAAATTCAGTTTTTAAAGAAAAATGGCCAGCTTATAACAAGGATTTAATTGAAGACAAACAGATTGAGTTAGTGGTCCAGATAAATGGAAAATTACGTGGCAAAATTAAGGTTTCTCCTGATATTTCTCAGCAAGAAGCTTTTGTTTTGGCGGTAGAGGATAAAAAAGTAAGAAATTTTTTAGGCAAACATAAAATTAAAAGAAAGATTTTTGTTAAGGGTAGACTGGTTAATCTGGTTATTTGATTTAATAAAAAAGAGTCTTGATTATGTTAAGGAAGTTTTTAAAATTTAGTTCGTTCTTGTTGATTACCGGGACATTTTTTTGGTTATTTGCTCATTCAAGCTATCCTTTAAAAATTCAAAAAGCCTTGAATTCGCATGTTCTAACTGGCTTGCAAGAAATAACCGAAAAGCAAATCCCTTCCCTGGCTCAATCAAAAGAAATAAATTATTCTTGGCAATATAATAATAAAGCGTACGCCTTTCAGCAAAATCTTTATGGATCGGTTTGGGATTTTTATAATTCTCAACCTAAAGTATTGGAAAGCATCGGTAGCCTTCCTAAAAACTGGGAAGATGATTTTTACGGAATATTCTTCAAGGAAGTAAAAGGTGATAACGCTATTACTGAAATTGTCGCCAGGATTGAAGAGTTAGCTTCTCAGAAGAAATTAAACTCTGATCAACTGATAGAGCTAACAGTAGCTTTTGTTCAGGCAATTCCGTATGACAGTAACAAGGCTGATAAAATATTAGGGGGAATGGAGGAACCACCACGATATCCTTATGAAGTTTTATATGAGCAGCAAGGAGTTTGTTCCGGGAAAAGCTTTTTGTTGGTTTCCTTATTACGAGAATTGGGCTATGGAGCCGTTCTTTTTGAATACGAAGAAGCAAGCCATATGGCAGTAGGGATAAAATGTCCTAAAGAATACTCAACCTATGAATCCGGATATTGTTATGTAGAAACAACCAGTATTGATCATAAAATAGGGATTGTGCCCCATCTTGATCCGGGGAATAATACTGCGATAGCTAAAAAAGAACTTGAACATTTTAATGGTAGCAATAACTCGAATTTAAAAAAATTGGAAAATGTTAAAATGTTCCAGAAAACAGATGGGAAAGTGTATCAAGGGATCGTTAGAACTCTGCAGATGAGTAAGGAAATAGAAGTTTTAGAAGATGAAATTTTTGGAACCAGAAAAAAATTGGTAGCAATGAAAGAAGATATAGCTGATGACAAGGATGATCTGGAAAATTTAGAGAAGAAATTGAAAAAATACAAAAAAGCAGAGGATTATGCTAAGTATAATGATTTGGTTCCTGAATATAATGATTTAGCAAAATCAGTGACTAAGGCAGTGGAAAAATACAATGAAAAAGCTGAGCTTTGTAATCAAGAAATTGATCACTATAACGAGCTTGTAAGAAATTTTCAATAAAAAGAAAAAGATTGCAATTTTTAAATGCTGAATCTTTTTGGAGTCCTAAAGGAAGTCAATTATTTAGTAAAAGAAAATGAAGAAAAGTATCCAACTGATTTTTCTTTTCTTAGCTCTGGTTTTAATTCTAGGGGGTGTTATTTTAGCTCGTAAGCCTAAAAATATTTCTCAAGATATTGAATGGGGGATATCTTTTTCTAAGTATGCTGCCGAATCCTCTGGGCTTGATTGGCGAGAGACCTATCTGGCAATTTTGGATGATTTGAAGCCTAAGTCTCTGCGGTTACCTATTTATTGGCGAGAAGTTGAACCAAGACCTGGAAAATATCACTTTGATGATTATGATTGGTTAGTAGCCATGGCAGAAGAAAGGGGAGTGAAACTTATTCTAGTTATTGGACGCAAAGCTCCTCGTTGGCCAAAGCGTCAAATGCCTGACTGGACAGTCAATTTGGAAGAACCTATCCAACAATCAAAGGTGCTTGATTTAAATTCTAAAATTGTTAAACGCTATAGAAATTTAGACAATTTATATGCTTGGCAGGTAGAAAGTGAACCTCTGATGGCCAATAAGGGGTATCCTAAATTAAGCAACAGATTTCTTAGCAAGGAAATTAAAGCAGTTCGTGCCTTGGATTCAGAGCATTTAATTTTAGTCACCGATGAAGGAACAAAAGGTTTTTGGTTGTCGGTAGCTGGCAGGGGAGATATTTTAGGAGTTACCATGTACCAAACTTTTTGGAATAATTACTGGGGTTATTATAAATGGGCTCACTCTTTACGCCTTTTTTGGTTGAAAACTAACTTAATTCATCTCTTTTATCCCCAAAAACCGATTATGATTTCTGAACTTCAAGGGGAATATTGGGAACCTGAGAGGCCTTACGAAACATCACTAGATGATCAGTTGAAATTAATGAGTCTAGATCAATTCAAAGAAAATATTGAGCAAGCCAGAAAAGCTGGTTTTCAAAAAGTTTATTTTCGAGGAGCAGAATGGTGGTATTGGCTAAAAACAAAGCAAGAAAAACCTGAGTTTTGGGAGGAGGCAAAGAGGGTGATTGGGGGATGAAGAAAATTCTTGAATCTATTCCAGCTACTATCTCCTTGCTATATTTCCTAAATTGTGTTATATTGTAATGTCTGAAATTAGGACGCAGTTCTTTTAGGTTAAAACAATA
>JAYEHH010000037.1:0-65172 GCA_034716235.1 Patescibacteria group bacterium
CATCCCAGCATTCGCGGGACAGGTCCGACGGGATAAACTCCAGCCCGCCTAAGCTCGCTAACTAATGTACCCATTACAGTTTTGTGACACGGCGAGGCAAGCGGGAATCCCGAGCAAATTTAGGAAAGGCTAACACAACTTGTCATTCCCGCCTGCGCGGGAATGACAAATAAAATTGTGAAGCGGGGGTGACAGTGGAGAAGCATTCCATAATTGTAAATTGCCAGCCTCTGGCAGATCACCCTTTGGGTGAAAAATTGAAAATTAATTAATCCCCGTTTGACATAGCAATTTCTCTCTGATACCTTTATGAAGCAACTTCAAAAGAAGTAATTTTTTAGTTTACTGATTTTTTATTTTATGCCAACAATTAATCAACTCGTAAGAAAGAAAAAAAGAAAAAGGAAGATTAAGAAATCTCGATCTCCTGCCTTGCAATGGTTTTTTAATACCTTGAAACATAGGCCGGTAAAATATCCCAAAGGCAGTCCTTTCAAACGAGGAGTATGCGTGAAGGTATCTGCCACAACTCCTAAAAAGCCAAACTCGGCTTTAAGAAAAATTGCCAGAGTAAAGCTTACCAATAAAATGGAAGTTACGGCTTACATTCCAGGGATTGGTCATAATCTGCAAGAGCACTCAATTGTAGTTATCAGAGGTGGCAGAGTAAAGGACTTACCGGGAGTGCGTTATCATGTGGTTAGGGGAGTCTTGGATGCAGCTGGGGTTACTGATAGAAAAAGAGGCCGTAGCAAATATGGAGTCAAGAAGCCTAAAGATAAAAAATAAAAGGTAAGTAATTAATTACGTAATTAATTAAGTAAATAGGTATCTGATTATTAAATGATTAAAAAATATTCCCCCGATCCTAAATTTGATAATGTTTTAGTTGGACGCTTAATAGGTCAACTAATGAAAAAGGGTAAAAAATCAAAAGCTCAGGACATTATCTATGGTTGCTTTGATATTATAAATGAAAAAAGTAAGCAGGACCCGCTAGATGTTTTTGATGAAGCGGTAAAAAATGTGACTCCGTCTCTTGAAGTTAGAGCAAAAAGAGTAGGAGGTGCTAATTACCAAGTACCCGTGCCGGTTATGGGGGAAAGAAGAATGACTTTAACTTTGCGTTGGATTCTTGATGCCGCTAGAGCTAAAAAGGGTAAAATTATGGCTGAAAAACTGGCTTCAGAAATTATGGATGCTTCTAATAAACAAGGTACAGCGGTTAAAAAAAGAGAAGATGTGCATAGAATGGCTGAGGCTAATAAGGCCTTTGCTCATTTCGCTTAAAACTACAAAAATTATAATTTTTTGTTCTTGCTGTGTATGTCACCCCCGCGAAAGCGGGGGTCCCGAGCAAATTTAGGAAAAACTAACTTGGCAAAGCCTTGTCTAGACGTACCGGGATTCCCGCTTTCGCGGGAATGACAGAATGGGAATGACAGTGAAAAATAGGAGTAGTAGACCAATTCTCCATTCTCCATTCTCCATTATCAATTCTCAATTATCAATTATCAATTATCAATCATGCCTCGTAAATATCCTCTAGAAAAAACAAGAAATATTGGCATTATCGCCCATATTGATGCTGGTAAAACAACCGTAACCGAACGGATTCTTTTCTATACGGGGATTTCTCACAAGATTGGAGAGGTTCATGAAGGTGAAGCAATTATGGATTGGATGGAGCAGGAGCGAGAAAGAGGCATCACTATTACTTCGGCAGCTACCACCTGTTTTTGGTCTCCGTCTGTCTTTGACGAGGAAGGTCAAGTAAAAGCCGGCAAAAAAGAATATGCCATTAATATTATTGACACTCCAGGGCATGTAGATTTCACAGTTGAAGTAGAGCGTTCTCTACGAGTTTTAGATGGAGGAGTAGTTATTTTTGATGGGAAAATGGGAGTAGAGCCCCAGTCGGAAACGGTTTGGAGACAAGCAGATAAATATAAAGTGCCTCGCATTTGTTTTGTTAATAAAATCAATCAAACGGGAGGTGATTTTTATATGAGTCTAGAATCTATTCAAAGCAGATTAAGTCCTAAAGCGGTAGCCATTACTTTGCCGATTGGAAGTGAACAGGATTTAAAAGGACTTATTGATTTAGTTGAAATGCAGGCTTATGTTTTTACCGATGATGAACATACAATTCTTCAAAAAACTGAGATTGATAAAGATATGCAAGAAAAAGCTCAGCAATATCATGATCAATTAGTAGAGAAAGTGGCTGAGACTGATGATAAATTATTAGAAGTTTTTTTGGAAGATGGTAAAATTTCTCCAGCAGAATTAAAATATGCTATTCGGAAAGCTACTTTAACCAGTAAACTATTTCCAGTTATTGGAGGTGATGGAAGAACCGTTATTGTGACAAAACTATTAGATTATGTTTTGGATTATCTTCCTAGCCCATTGGATGTACCTGCCGTTGAAGGAGATGATCCTAAATTAGAAACTAAAATTACTCGCAAAACGAACGATGAAGAAAGTTTTTCAGCTCTAGCTTTTAAAATTGCCACCGACCCCTTCGTGGGAACTCTTTGTTTTCTGCGGGTTTACTCGGGAGTTTTAAAAGTTGGAAGTTATATTCTAAACGCTACTAAGGACGAAAAAGAAAGAGTAGGCAGAATTGTTAGAATGCACTCCAACAAGAGAGAAGAAGTAGAAGAAGTATATGCCGGAGAAATTGCTGCTATTGTTGGTTTGAAAAATACTACTACCGGAGATACCCTTTGTGATGTAAACAACCCTATAATTTTAGAAAAAATTACCTTCCCAGAACCAGTAATTTCAGTAGCAGTTGAACCTAAAACTAAAGCTGATCAAGAAAAAATGGGTCTGGCTCTCAAGAAATTAGCTCAAGAAGACCCAACTTTTCAAATAAGGACTGATGAGGAAACTCTAGAGACTATCATTTCCGGTATGGGAGAGTTACATTTGGAAGTTTTGATAGATAGGATGAAACGAGAATTTAAAGTGGGAGCTAATATTGGTAAACCTAGAGTGGCCTACAAAGAAGCCATAGCCACAGAAACAGAAGTTGAAGAAAAATATATTCGTCAAACCGGTGGACGCGGTCAGTATGGCCATGTTTTATTAAAACTAGAACCTCAAGAAGCCGGTAAAGGATGTGAATTTGTGAATGCCATAAGGGGAGGACGTATTCCTCAAGAATTTATTCCGGCAGTAGAAAAAGGGATTAAGGGAGCTATGGAAAGTGGAGTGATTGCTGGTTACCCAGTAGTTGATACAAAAGTTACTTTATTTGATGGGTCATATCACGAAGTAGATTCTTCAGAAGCAGCTTTTAAAATTGCTGGCTCTAAAGCTTTTAAGAGAGGCTTTAAGGCCGCTAAACCTTATTTGCTAGAACCAATAATGAAAGTAGAAGTGGTTACTCCAGAACAATTTATGGGAGATGTGGTTGGAGATTTAAGTTCTAGACGAGGAATCGTTGGTAATATGGAAGATCGGGGTGAAGACAGTGTGTCCGTTAAAGTCATTGCAGCTAATGTGCCGTTATCATCTATGTTTGGATATGCCACCGCCTTGCGTTCTTTAAGCCAAGGGAGATCTAACTATTCAATGGAATTTAGCCATTATGAAAAAATCCCGGCTAATATTGCAGAAGAAATTATGGGCAAAGAGGAAGAATAAATGGATAATGGATAATTCACAATGCCACCCAAAGGCTGGTCACCCTCTGGGTGAGATAATGGAGAATTGATAATTTCCCTGTCATTCCCGCGAAAGCGGGAATCCCGGTACGTCTAGGCAAAACTTTGTCAAAATGATTTTCCTAAATTTGCTCGGGACCCTTGCTAGCACGGGGGTGGTACATACATCAGGGGCGAAAAATCTATAATCTATAATCTATAATCTATAATTTTCGAAGTGAATCCTTTTAAAATAATAAACAAATACTACAATGCTGATTCGGAGGAGTACCAAACATTGGTGCTTCATTCAGTCATGGTAGCCAAAAAAGCATTAGAAATTGTTAGCCAACTAACAATCAGTCAATCTATTGCAGAAAATGTTTCCAGAGAATTTATTTATGAAGCTGCTATGTTGCATGACATTGGATTTAAATTTCCCGGAGAATTAAAAAACAAAACCGAGCTTGCCTCTCAATATCTCACCCATGGTTATTATGGTGCTGAAATTTTAAGAAAAGAAGGACTTCCTCAGCATGCTCAAGTGGCTGAAAATCATGTTGGAGTAGGCTTAACTAGACAAGAAATTGAAAATAACAAATGGCCAATGCCTCCAAAAGATTATTTTCCTCAAACAATTGAAGAAAAAATTATATCCTATGCGGATTTATTTTATTCAAAAAGTTATAAAACTTCGCCAGGTTTTTTTAAGGAAAGAACCATGGAAGAGGTTATTGAAAAGATAAAAAAATACCAAAATGGGAGTGAAAAAATCAAAGTTTTTCGAGAATGGGATAAGATTTTTACTTAATATTTAAGGATTACTTGACTTTAAGTTAAAATTCCGCTAATTATTAACTAATGTATTGCAACAATTACTAAATTATTAATAAGTCTAAGTTTAATAAAATAATTAAGACCAATTGGGTAAAACTCAATTCTTGATGAAAGCAATTGGGATTGGTCTTTTGAAAAGGAGTTTTTAAAAATGGCAGAAAAATTTGATCGCAGTAAACCACACGTAAACGTAGGAACCATTGGTCATGTTGACCATGGTAAAACTACATTAACCGCTGCTATCTTGCATGCTTTGAAGCTGACAGGAAAATTAGCCAGCGACAAAGACATTAGTCAAATAGATGCAGCCCCAGAAGAGAAAGAAAGAGGAATTACTATCGCAACAGCTCATGTTGAGTATGAGTCTGACAAAAGGCACTATGCTCATGTAGATTGTCCAGGGCATGCCGATTACATAAAAAATATGATTACTGGAGCCGCTCAGATGGATGGAGCTATTTTAGTGGTTTCTGCTACTGATGGTCCTATGCCTCAGACAAGAGAGCATATTCTTTTAGCTCGTCAAGTAGGAGTTCCAGCAATTGTTGTATTTTTAAACAAAGTTGATCAAGTTGATGATCCTGAATTAATAGATTTGGTAGAAAGTGAAGTCCGAGAACTCTTAAACAAGTATGAATTTGATGGTGATAATGCTTCCATAATTAGAGGGTCTGCGTTAAAAGCGTTAGAATGCAAAGATAAAGATGATGAAGATATTAAACCCATTTTAGAGCTTGTAACCGCTTTAGATGAAAAAATTCCCGCTCCAGAAAGAGAAACAGATAAACCTTACCTTATGCCAATAGAAGATATTTTTTCTATTGAAGGGCGAGGGACAGTAGTTACTGGTAGGATTGAGAGAGGTGAAGTAAACATTAACGACAAGGTAGAAATTGTAGGTATTAAAGATACCACCGAAACTGTAGTTACGGGGATTGAAATGTTTAACAAAGAGTTGGATAAGGGACAGGCAGGAGATAACGCCGGGGTTCTTTTAAGAGGAATTAAAAAGGAAGAAATAGAAAGAGGGCAAGTTTTGGCCAAGCCAGGATCTATAACTCCTCACAGTGAGTTTGAAGCAGAGGTGTATATTTTAACGAAAGAAGAAGGTGGTCGTCACACTCCTTTCTTTACCGGATACAAACCGCAATTCTATATTAGAACTACCGATATTACAGGAGATGTCACTCTACCAGAAGGAACTGAAATGGTAATGCCAGGAGATACGATAAGTCTGCAGGCTAAACTGATTGGTAAAGTAGCTATGGAAGAGGGTATGCGATTTGCGACCAGAGAAGGTGGCAAAACTGTAGGAGCAGGAGTAGTAACTAAGATTATCAAATAATGAAGTAGCTCAACAGAAAGAGGCGGATTACCTGCCTCTTTCTGTTGTAAGCTTAATAGATCATTAATAAATAGATGGAAAAGAAGAAAGAGCAAAAGTCAGAGGAAAAATCAAGGATTAGGATTAAAATTAAAGCTTTTGATCATCGAGTAATTGATCAATCGGCTAAACAGATTATGGATACCGCTGAAAGAACAGGGGCTAAGGTTATCGGACCAGTTCCTCTTCCTACAGCCATTAATCGTTTCACAGTGAATCGGTCCACCTTTGTCAACAAAGATGCTCGCGATCAATATGAAATGAGAACCCATAAGCGTTTGCTGGATATTGAAAATTTTACCCCTAAAACGATTGATTCTTTGATTAACCTTGATTTACCAACAGGAGTAAACGTAGAGATTAAGATGTAGTCCAGTGTGATTATTTGGCTGAGTGGTTAATTGTGGTTTAGACAATTTATTGAGCTTATAAATTGAATTTTTTCCATAGAGACGTAAAATTTTGCGTCTTTACAATTTTTTGAAGGTGCAAAAAAGCTCATTTTTCAAACATTCGAACATTTAGATTGAAGGAATAAATAAAGGTTATGTTTATAATCGGTAAAAAATTGAATATGTCGCAGGTTTGGGACGATAAGAATAGAATTATCCCCATAACTAAACTAAAGTGTACTCCCAGTAAACTGGTAGGTTTTAAGACAGTGGAAAAAGATGGCTATCAAGCTATAATCATTAATTGTGAAGGAATTACTAAAGAATTCAAGCTATCTTCAAAAGTGAAAAATGATTTAAAACAAGGAGCTGAAATAACCGTAAGTTCTTTTGCTCCAGGAGATCGAGTGAAAATTACCGGTAAAAGTAAGGGGAAAGGATTTCAGGGAGTTGTTAAAAGGCATGGTTTTAAAGGAGGAGGAGCTACTCATGGTCATCGGCACGATTTAAGACAAGGTGGTTCAATTGGTTCAGCTTATCCTCAACATGTTATGAAAGGAAAAAAAATGGCCGGTAGAATGGGGAGCGATAAAATTTCTATCAGCAGGGCTTTAGTGGTCAAAGTAGATGAGAAGGAAAATATTTTAATGGTTAGAGGAGCCATACCGGGTAGAAGAGGCGGAATAGTATTTATTAGTAAACGATAATTATTTTTTTAATGCAACAACCAATTTATAATTTAGACGCCAGCAAACAAGGGGAACTAAAATTAGCTCCCGCAGTGTTTGACGTTCCTATGAATTATGATTTGGTTCACAGAGTAGCAGTTTCACTTTCCTCTAACAGAAGACGACCGATAGCTCATACTAAAACTAAAGGAGAAGTCCGCGGTGGAGGTAAAAAACCATGGAGTCAAAAAGGAACTGGAAATGCACGGGCAGGGTCAATCCGAAGCCCAATTTTTAAAGGTGGTGGAGTTACTTTTGGTCCAAGAAACGAAGTGAATTTTCAGAAAAAGATTAATAAGAAAGAACGTAAGAAAGCCTTTGTAGAAGTGCTTTCTAGCAAACTAAGAGATGGTGAGCTTAAAATTATTGAAAGTTTTAAATTGGAAACACCCAAGACCAAAAAGTTAGCTGATTTATTTAAAAAATTAGGGACTGAGGGTAAATCTGGTCTGGTGGTTACCTTGGAAAATAACGATCAGGTAAAGAAATCGTTGGCCAATTTACCAAGGATTAGTTTTGCCCAGGCAGCCAATATTTGCTCATTAGATTTATTGAATTACAAGTTTCTATATTTAGAGAAAGCAGTAGTGGGGTATTATGAAAAGAAATACGCTACCGTAGAGGTAAAAAAGAGTAAAAAGTAATTTTTGTTATGGCAGGATTATTAGAAAAAATTGGAGTAAAAGGTAAAAAGAAGCCAGTTGTTAGTTCGGCTAAAGAAGAGACTAAAAGTAAAGGCAAAGTAGGGAAAAAGCGGTCTCAAAAAGAGACTAGCGATAAATTGCCAGAGCATAAAGCTAAAGTTGAAAATGCCTATAGAGTTCTTTTGGGCTTTGTAAATACAGAGAAGTCTAGTCAAGATGCTCAGTTGGGAAAGTATTGTTTTAAGGTTAACCCTAAATTTGGCAAACGGATGATACAGAAAGCGGTAGAGGAATATTATGGAGTAGTAGTGACCAGGGTGAATGTAATGAATTATAAACCCAAGTCAAAAAGATTTCGTTTAATTAAAGGTACTAGAGGTACTTATAAGAAAGCGGTTGTAACTCTTAAAGATGGAGATAGTATAAAATAACACTTATGTTGAAAGTTAAAAAAATTAAAAATAGAGGCAAGCGAGTAATGTCGTATGTATGGGGAGATAAAATTGATCGATCTGCTAAACCCTATAAACCGCTTACCCGTACTTTAAAGAAAAGATCTGGGCGAATGCGTTCCGGAAAAATTTCTGTGAGACGCAGAGGAGGGGGGAATCGTAGGAGATATCGTTTGGTTGATTTTAAGAGAAAGTCTGGGGAATTCAAGGTAGAGAGAATAGAAAAAGATCCTAACCGTAGTGGTTTTATTACCTTGGTTACCGATGAAAAAGATCGTAAATACTATTTGCCGGCCACCGTTGATATGAATGTTGGTGATACTTTTCAGGCAGGTGAGAAGGTTGCCATTGCTAAGGGCAATCGGACCTGCTTAGCGAGGATTTTGACCGGTTCTATGGTTTCCAATATTGAACTTTATCCGGGCTCCAGAGGACAATTAGCCAGAGCTGGTGGAACTTATGCAATTGTGATGGGACGCGAGAATGGATTGAGCCAACTTAAGATGCCTTCTGGAGAAATTCGTCAGGTTAATGAAGAATGTTATGCTACTATTGGACAAACTTCTAATCTAGAGAATAATATGATTAGGATAGGGAAGGCTGGCAGAGTGCGTTTAATGGGGCATCGGCCAAAGGTTAGGGGAAAGGCTATGAATGCAGTTGATCATCCACATGGAGGGGGAGAGGGTAATGTATCAATCGGAATGAAACATCCTAAAACTCTTTGGGGGAAACCGGCTTTGGGAGTTAAAACCAGAAAGAAGAATAAACAAAGTAGTCGGTATATTGTAAAGAGACGAGCACGCAGACGAAAATAAATAAGCTAGAATCGCAATAATTAATTTCAATTTTAATAGATATGTCCAGAAGTTTAAAGAAAGGTCCCTATGTGGATCCCAGAATTTTAAAGAAGATTAAAAATTTAAAGCCGGGAGATAAGACAGTGATTAAGACTTGGTCGCGTGATTGCGTTATTACTCCAGAAATGATAGGCTTCGTTTTTGGCGTGCATAATGGTCAAAAGCATATTGAAGTTTCGATTGCTGAAGAAATGGTAGGTCATAAATTGGGAGAATTTTCTTTAACTAGAAAGTTTCAAAAGCATGGAGGCAGGATGCAGAAAGAGATAGAACAAGGAGAAAATCAAGTAATGGGAGAATCTCAAAAGGGAGCCGAAAAGAAGGACGATAAATAAGCTTAAAAGGTAATTTCAATTTAATTTTATGCAAGTTAGAGCAAGATTGAAAAATTTTAGAATGTCAGCTAAAAAAGCCCGCTTAGTGGCTGATTTAGTTAGAGGGGAGAACTTTATTGATGCCAGGGCTCAGTTGCAACATCTGAAAGGTAAAATGGCAGAACCTCTTCTAGGATTGATTGATTCTTGCGCTGCCAATGGATTACATAATTTTGGGCTAGAAAAAACTAATTTATATATTGATAAAATTGAAGTAGGTGAAGGGACGGTTATGAAAAGGTGGCGACCAAGGGCTCATGGAAGAGCTTATCCCATTTTTAAAAGAGCTTGTCATATAGAAGTTATTTTAGATGAGATAGAAGCTGGCAAAGGAAGAGTTAAGGTGAAGAAGCAAAAAGCTAAAACCCTGACCTATAAAGAATTACAGAAAATTACCAGTCAAGCCGATAAGATGTTAAGCAAGCAACAAGAAAAGAAGCAAAAGGAGAAGAAGCAAGAGCAGGGAAAACAACAGGCTTCCAAAGGAAAGGGTAGCGGTGCAGAACGAGCTATCTCTAAAATTTTTAGAAGAAAAAGTATTTAAGTTATATGGGCAAAAAAATTAATCCAATTAGCTTCAGATTAGGAATTGTAACCGATTGGTCCTCAAAATGGTTTAGCACAAAAGAATATGCTAATTTTTTGGAAATGGATTTGGCGATTGAGAAATATATTAAAAAGGTCCTCAAAGGTAGTGCCGTTAAAGATGTAAATATCAGTAGGTCAGAAAATTCCTTAAAAATTAAAATTTTGTCAGGTCGTCCAGGTATGATAATCGGACGAGGAGGATCGGGAATTGAAGAATTAAAGAATAAGCTTTCTGCTTTACTAATGTCTTTAAGAAGCAAACAGAAGAAAGGAAAGAAGAAAAGTAAGTTAGAAATTGAGATAGAAGTAGAAGAGGTTAAGAATTTTGAAGAGCATGCAGCTCTAGTTGCTCAAAGTGTAGCGGAACAGTTAGAAAAGAGGGTGGCTTTCAGAAGAGTTTTGAAAACAACATTGGATTCAGTTTCTAGACAGAGCAATGTAAAAGGAGTAAAAATAATGGTAGCTGGTCGATTAAATGGAGCTGAAATGAGATCCAAGGAATGGGTTATTGAAGGAGGAATTCCGTTGCACACCTTAAGAGCTAATGTTGATTTTGCTAAATATTCTGCGCATACTAATTGTGGGGTAGTTGGCATAAAAGTTTGGATATATAAGGGAGAAGTTTTTAAAAAGGATAAAAGAAGCTAATTATGCTGTTACCAAAGAAAATTAAGCATCGGAAACAACACGAAAGGAAATTCAGACAGGTTACGAAAAGAGGAAGCACTTTAGAATTCGGAAATTTTGGTTTAAAAGTGCTGGAAGCTACTTGGATATCTTCAAGACAGTTGGAAGCTGCTAGACGAGCTATGACTCGTTATGTACAAAGACAAGGTAAGATTTGGATTAGGATTTTTCCCGATTCTCCAATTACTCAGAAGGGAGCAGAAGTTCCAATGGGTAAGGGCAAGGGTAGTGTAGACCATTTTGTGGCTGCAGTTAGTCCCGGAAGAATTATTTTTGAGATAGGTGGGATTGAGAAAGAGATAGCTGAGGTTGCCCTTAAAAGAGCTGGAGATAAAATATCAGCCAAGACTAAAGTTATTAGTAAATAATTATGAAAAGAAAAGAATTAATCCAAGTGAATATAGAGAACTTAGAAGATATGGTAAGCTTAAAGAAAAGCGAGTTGTTGAAGTTAAAGTTGGATCTCTCAAAAGGGCAAAATGAGGGAGACATTAGAAAGATTAGAAAAGGTAAAAGAGAATTAGCCCAAATTCTAACCATTATTAAAGAAAAAAAGCAACATGATAAGTAAGAAAACACCGTCAAAAAAATTGGTTAATGACTTGGAAACAAAACCGGTAAAAGCTGGTAAGACAAATCCTGTTTCTAAATCCAAGAAAGTTTTAGCTAAAAAAAAGACTAAAGCTAAATTGGAATACAAGCGGCCTAAATTGAAATTTGAAAGAATCAATACGGATCCATCAGAAAAGAAAGTTGAGATTAAGAAAAAAATTCAAGGTGTGGTTGTTTCAGATAAAATGGATAAAACGGTGGTAGTTTCTGTGGTTGGGATTAAGGTTCATTCTAAATACCACAAAAGGTATAAAAGGAACAAGCGTTATAAAGTCCATGATCCAGAGAATAAATATAAGATTGGGGATGAAGTGGTATTTTCACCATCTAAGCCTTATAGTAAAGGGAAGAAGTGGGAGGTAGTAGAAAGTTCATAAAGTTATAAAGTTATAAAGATGATTCAACCAGAGACAAAATTAAAGGTAGCCGATAATAGTGGAGCTAAAATGATTAAGTGTTTTCGTGTCCTAGGAGGAACCAGGAAGCGTTATGCTAGATTGGGAGAAATTATTGTCGCCTCGGTAAAGGAAGCTGAGCCAAGAGCTTCAGTTAAGAAAAAAGAAGTGGTTAGAGCAGTTATTGTTAGGCAGAAATCTCCTCACCGCAGAGCAGACGGTACCTATATTCGTTTTGACGAAAACGCTGCCATTATATTAGACGGAGAAGAAATGAAAGCTACTAGGGTGTCTGGTCCTATTGCTCGGGAGATACGAGAGAAAGGATTTAAGAAGATTATATCTTTAGCTCCAGAAGTTTTATAAAAATTTTTATGAAGATCAAAAAAGACGACAATGTTATAATAATTTCTGGCAAAGATAAAGGATTTAAAGGGAAGATTGTTCAGATTGATAACAAAAAAGACCGAGTAGTAGTTGATGGTGCCAACTTAATTAAAAAGCATATTAAGTCCTCTAAAAAAGGGGAAAAAGGGCAACGAGTTGAAATACCAGCTCCTCTGCATATTTCTAATGTTCAACTTTATTGTGATAATTGTAAAAAGGGAGTGAAGGTTAGTTTTGCTAAACAAGAAGATGGATCTAAAAAAAGAATTTGTAAAAAATGTAATCATGAAATCTAAGAGCCAAGCGAAAAAAACTTTAAATAAAGATAAGAAAGTTTCAAACAAGAAACCGGATTCTATTAAAAGAAAACCGGCAATAAAAGTAACGAAAAAAGCGAAAGCGATAAAGAAAAAAAAGAATGTTCCAGGCAAAGGGTTGCAGGCGAGCAATGTATATATCAAATATATCTCAAAAGTATTGCCTGAAATGATGAAGAAGTTTAAATACAAAAGCCCAATGGCGGTGCCTCGGTTAGAAAAAATTGTAGTGAACACAGGAATTGGTCCTTGGGTGGATAAAAAAGAAGAAGTAAGGGCTGAGATAAAAAAAGACTTAGGAATGATTTGCGGACAAAGACCAGCTCCTACTAGAGCTAGAAAAGCAATCGCTGGATTTAATATAAGAGAGGGGCAAGAAGTAGGAATGAAAGTTGTTTTAAGAGGGATTAGGATGTATGATTTTCTAGAAAGATTAATTACGGAAGCTCTTCCCAGAATTAGGGATTTTAGAGGTATCCCAGAGAAAAGTTTTGGAGAAAAAGGAGAACTGAGTTTTGGAATAAAGGAACATATTTCCTTCGCAGAAATTAACAGTGAAGATACAGAGAACATTTTTAGTTTAGAGGTAAGTATTGTAAGTACTAGCACTAATAAGCAAGAAGGAGTAGAGTTATTAAAATTACTAGGATTTCCGATTAGAAGCGATGAAGAAGCGGGCGTGATGGAGAAAATAGAGCCAGACGCAAAAGACTCTAAAAAGGATAAAACGGGGAAGGCAAAGAAGTCTTAGGGTTGCTTTGAACTTATTTAAAGAGTAAGATTTAACATTATCTTTAACTTGTAGGATTTTATGGCAAGACAGGCTTTAATTGAAAAAGCGAAGAAAACACCTAAATTTAGCACTAGAAAAGTTAGTCGTTGTTTTAGGTGTGGAAGAAATAGAGGATATTTAAGAAAATTTGGGCTTTGTCGTATTTGCTTTAGAGAATTAGCAGAACAAGGAAAAATTCCAGGGGTGAAAAAAGCCTCTTGGTAATTATTAAATAACTTATTCTAACCAATGGATCCAGTCGCTGATATGTTTAGTGGGATTAAAAATGCTCAAGCAAGAAAACATTCCGAAGCAGTTTTCCCTTATTCAAATTTAAAATTTGAAATAGCCAAGCTTTTAAAGGCAGAAGGTTATTTGGAAAATGTTAAAAAGATTAGTAATGGAGATAACAAGTTTAATTTAAAACTAGCTTTAGGTTATGATGACAATGAAGCTAAGATAACCGATATTAAAAGAGTTTCCAAACCCGGTTGTCGTGTTTATAAAAATCATCGGCAAATCAAAAAAGTTTTAAACGGAGTGGGCATGGCTGTTATTTCAACTTCTCATGGAATTTTAACGGATGATCAAGCCAGAAGGAAGAAAATAGGCGGAGAAATAATTTGTGAAATTTATTAATTATGTCAAGAATAGGTAGAAAGCAAATTAAAGTGCCCGATTCAGTTGAAATAAAATTGGATAAAGGCAAGATTGAAGTTAAGGGTCCAAAGGGTGAGCTGAAGTTTGATATCCATAAAAACATTAAAGTTTCTCAGGAAGCTAATTTTATTATTGTTGAGCCAAAGAATATTGAAAAGCCGGGCAGTAGAGCTCTCTGGGGTACCGTTAGAATGTTAATTGCCAATATGATTAAAGGGGTAACGGATGGTTACGAGAAAAAATTAGAATTGCAGGGTACCGGTTATAAAGTTGCAGTTTCAGGGAAAAAATTAACTATGGAATTGGGGTTTTCTCATCCGGTTGAAATTGAAGCCCCGGAGGGGATTGAATTTTTAGTGGAAAAGAATATCATTACTGTTTCAGGCATTGATAAGCAATTGGTAGGAGAGATGGCAGCTCAAATAAGATTAAAGAAAAGGCCGGAACCGTATAAGGGGAAAGGTATTAGATATGTTGGTGAATATGTCCGTCGCAAAACAGGTAAAAAAGTGGTTGGGGAAGACGAATAATAATAAAGATTATTTATGCATTTATTAAGTAGAGAAATTGCTAGAAAGCAGAGGAAAAAAAGGATTCAGGTCAAGGGGACTAAAGATGTCCCTCGCCTTTCTGTTTATAGAAGCAATAAGAGAGTGTATCTTCAGCTTATAAATGATGATACTCAAAAAACTCTACAAGGAGTAAGAGGTGAAATTTATGCTAAAGGTTCGCAAGGAATCGCAATGGCTTTTCAAGCAGGAGAAAAAATTGGAAAATTGGCAGTGAAAGCTAAAATAGAAAGAGCGGTGTTTGATCGAGGTGGGTATAAATTTCACGGACAGATTAAAGCAGTTCATGAAGGTGCTTTAAAGGGTGGACTTAAATTTTCAAAAGCATAACAATAAATTAAGTTTTTATAATTTATGAGAGAAACACGCAGGAACCAAAACCATGAATTTGAACAAAAGCTTTTAGATTTAGCTAGAGTAACTCGAGTTGTTAGAGGAGGGCGTCGTTTTCGTTTTAGAGCGACTATGGCCATTGGGAATAGAAGGGGGAAGGTTGGTATTGGAGTAGCTAAAGGAGCAGATGTAAGCAGTGCGATATCTAAAGCTTTCAATAAAGCTAAGAAATCAATTGTTCAAGTTAAAATCTATCAAGGCACCATTCCGCATGCTGTAAAATGTAAATTTAAAAGTGCGCGAGTGCTTTTAAAGCCGGCCAAGAAAGGACGAGGCATTGTAGTTGGGGGGGCGGTAAGGTCTATTGTGGAATTAGCTGGAATTAGTGATATGTCAGCTAAAATTTTAAAAAGAGGAAATAAGGTGAATAATGCCATGGCAGCCCTTAAAGGATTAGCTTCTTTAAAAGATTTTAGTAAGGGCAGACAACATTTAAATAGTAGTAATAAGCAAAATGCAGATTCACGAGTTAAGACCCAAAAATAAGTCTAAGAAAAAGAAAAGAATTGGTCGAGGTGGTAAAAGAGGAACCTATAGTGGTAAAGGTTTAAAAGGCCAGAAAGCTAGGAGTGGGACAGGAGGAACCAATATTACCGAAAAAGGACGATCTTCTTGGATTAAAAGATTCCCAAAATTGGGAGGTTTTAAGGCTACTCGTCTTGAAAACTTAGTTGTTAAAAGTAGCGTTATTTCTAAAATGTTTAAAGATGGAGAAACGGTTGACCCTCAAATTTTGCTTAAGAAAAATCTCATCAATAAACCCAAGAGAGGTGTGTCGGGAAAATTACAATTTGTAAAAATCTTGGATGATGGTCCGATTACTAAAAAATTAAATATCAAAGACTGCCTTACCTCTAAAGCAGTAAAAAAAATGGTAGAAAAAGCAGGTGGAAAGATAGAGAGAAAGTAGAAAGCAATTACCAGTATAAAGTAGAAAGTTCATAAAGTTGAAAGTAGGAACTTGATAACTTTACAAACTTTACAAACTTTTTACTTTACAAACTTGACAACCTTCCATGCCTTTCTGTTACTTCAATAAAAAAATTATTTCTGAGAAAAAAGCGAGTGTCTCCTTGAGAGATTTAGGATTGCTTCGTGGTTACGGAGTTTTTGAGGTTTTAACATCTCATCAGCAAGAGTTATTTCTTTTTAAAGAGCATTTTAAACGTTTACAGAATTCTGCCAAAGAGCTGAGACTCAAACTACCTGTTTCAGAAAAAAAATTAGAGCTTTTAATAAGGAAATTGCTTGTAAAAAATAAATTAGCAGAGGCTAGCATTAGGATTGTTTTAACGGGTGGAGTTTCTCAAGATGGAATTACTTTAGGGAAGAAGCCCACTCTTTTTATTTTGGTTAATAAAATTCATAGATTCAAAAAATCAAATTATCTTCAAGGGGTAAAGTTAATGACCGTGGATTATCAGCGAGAAATTCCTCGAGCTAAAATTTCCAACTACACCAAGGCCATTAAATTGCAAAAAGAAAAAGATAAAAGAGGAGCAATTGAAATTCTGTATACTCACCAAGGTTTAGTTTTAGAAGCATCAACCAGTAGCTTCTTTATTTTTAAGGGAAACACCCTGATTACTCCCAAGAATAATATCCTGTTAGGCACTGTCAGGGGTTTTATTTTAAAAATTGCTCGGCAAAAATTTAAAATTCAGGAAAGAGATTTGCGGTTGGAAGAATTAAAAAAAGCCGACGAGGCCTTTCTCACTGCGACAATTAAAGAAATAATGCCGGTTGTGAAAGTGGATAATTTTAATATTGGTGATGGAAAAGTAGGAGAGAATACCAAATGGTTAATGGAGGAATTTAAAAAGAAACAATAATATGTAAGATTCCCTAGCATTGTTTATGTTTTTCATAATTCATCAACTAAAAATATTCAGAGGTGCTCAAGAAATATCTCATCTTATGCGGAGATAATCAAAGGGCGAGATTCTGTGCTTCTATTGTTTCTGTACTAAAATTATAACTTTTTCTCCTTCTAAAATCCTCTCTTTTTTGCCGGGGAAGTCATGAATACTCTCTAACAGATTTTTGTAAGAGTATTGAAACCCTTCACCTCTTTTGGTACCAGGGTCATTAGTGATAAAGCGTTGTTTTTTCTCGTCATAACCAGTAATTACTAGGGCGTGATATAGTGGTCCGGGTTGCTTGAAGTAAGGATTAGCCAAAACTCTGCCAGCTACTGGGACTATGATAATAGATCCCTGAGCAAGATATTTTTTTAAATCTTCTAAGAGATAATTTTGGACCAATTGATATTTGTCTCCATAAAATTCTTGGGCAAGAGTTATTATTTTTTGAGCATCTAAGTCTGTATGAGCTCCGTAATTTTTCTGCTGATAGGCAACCATTTTTAAAATTTCAGCTTCTCCTTCCTGTTTAGATAATTTTTTCTCACCCAGTAAATAGTAATGCGCGATAATAATGGCAGCTTCTTCACAGGCCTCTCCATGGAGATGGTCCCAATTAGCAAAAGGAGCTTGAGGAATGAAAGGAACTGGATTGTTTATTTTTAAAGGGAGAGGATCTGTTGCCTCTGTTGTTTTTTTGTTTTTTTGGTTGCTTTCAATACTCGTATCTTTTTCTCCTGTAAGCTTGTCTAGCTGAGCAGTATTTTCTTTAATCTCTTTAAAGATTGGGAAATAGTCTTTAACTAAATTTGATTTCTGGAAAAAATAATAAAATAAACACCCTAAAACAAGAGTACAAACACTGGCGACTAGAACCCATTTAACACACGGTTTAATTTTTCCCATAGGAAATTTTAAAGATTTGTTCTTATTTTATAATTTTAGCTTACTTTTCGTCAAAGGAAAACACAGAAAACTGTCTTTGTTTAATTTATTTTTTCGATTGTTTTAATAAGTGGAGGAGTAGGGTAGATACAGGTTTGTAAAGTTATAAAGTGACTTGTCATTCCCGCGAAAGCGGGAATCCCGGGAAGCTATAGAATCAAACATTAAATCATGAATAAAAACTATTACGTTTATATTGTAACCAATAATAAGAATAGTACTTTCTATATAGGTATCACTAACAATTTAGAACGACGTGTCTATGGACATAAACAAGGGATAGTTAAAGGATTTACTAAACAGTATAATCTCAATAAATTAGTATATTTTGAAGAAACAGGAAATGTTATATCTGCAATCTCAAGAGAGAAATGTTTAAAAAAATGGAATAGAAAGTGGAAGGTAGAACTTATTGAGAAAGAGAATCCAAAATGGGAAGATTTAACAAACAAGTTTCTTCTAAAGCATATCGAGATTCCCGCTTCGCTTGTCTAATGACAGGCAGGTGCCAAGGATAACAAAAGAATAGATTTCTTAATTGAAAATTATTATAATGTTTTTAAAACGTACCGGGATTCCCGCTTTCGCGGGAATGACAGCAAATTTAACAACCTTCTTAACCTTCATAACTCTCACCCTCTTTTTCTTTCTCTTCCCTTTCTCCGTCAGAGCAACGGCGATTGATATTACGGAAAATACAACTTGGAATGAAGATCAAGTAGTGGAGGATAGGGTTATTGTCATGGGAGGAGCAACTTTAACCATTGAACCGGGAGTCCAAATTAAATTTAAGCCAGGAGGTAATTTAAGAATCTATGGAGATTTAATAGTGGAAGGAGAAAAGAATCAACCGGTAATTTTCTTTAGAGAAAAACCTAAGCCAGAGGAAGAAAGGTGGATGTATTATTTAACCTTTGGAGCCGATTCTAATTCTGTCATCAAACATGCAATCATTAAAGAGGCTGGTGGTTATTCTGACTCAGGCTCTCGAATGCCGGGAATGAAAATTAGGGGTAATTTAGAAATTTACGACAGTTTAATCACTCAAAATTATTGGGCATTAGAAGTGAGAGACGATGGGCATTTAAAAATGAGAAATTCTGATATTTATGATAATCATACAACTTGGGGCGTAGAAGTATTGGGTCATTCTGCCGCCGCCGATATTGTTGATAATTATTGGGGAGATAATTCAGGCCCCTTTCATTCTTCTTTTAATAAATTGGCTACAGGAGAAAGAATCAATGGAGGCAATCTTGAATTTACACCCTGGGAAACAAGAGGTAAGAAGCCAATCATTCTAATCCCTGGATTTGGAGAATCTTTAAATTTCGGAAAGTTTTTTCAGAATCAAGTAGGGAGATGGTGGCTTTTCCCGCCTACCAAATCAACCTCAGCCTTAAAAACTTTGCTAGAGGATGCTGGCTATGAAGATGAAGTAGATTTATTTGTTGGTTTTTATGACTGGCGGAAATCAATTCATCAAAATGCGACGGATTATTTAAAGCCAATTATAAATTTGGCTAAAGAAAAATCTGGTTTTAAAGAGGTGGACATTGTTGCTTTTAGTTTCGGTGGGCTTGTTTCCAGAAGCTATGTCCAAGGGAATTCTTTTGGGTTTGATGTAAATAATTTAATAACTTTAGGGACTCCCCATCAAGGAATTTCAAAAATTTACACTTTTGCAGCAGGCGGTCAGTTGCCAGCTGGCTGGAACCCCTTACTTTACATTTATCTCTGGTATGAACAAATAGAGGAAGGTCAATCTGCCTTGGGTTATATCCAAAATTATTTACCATCCGTTTATGAGATAATGCCCACCTATGATTTCTTAAAAATGTCAGGGAGCTTGATTAATCATCAAGAAATGTCTATCACCAATAATATTTTGCAAGAGTTAAATAATGGAATTGGAGATTTACAAAATAGGGTAGATGCATTCTTTGTCGGAGGGACCGATCAACTAACCTTAGACAATATTCCAGTAAGACCACATCTACCAAACGATGGAGCATTTTGGCTGGACGGAGCTCCTGACCCAGCAAGACCAGTACCCAACAGTACTGAAGGAGATGCGACGGTCCTTACCAAAAGTGCTATTTGGGGAGTAGAAGATATTAAAAGCACTTTAATCCAGAGCCAGCATGAAGATTTACCGTTAGAAGCAAAAACAGAAATTGAGAATATTTTAGACATTGATTTAGGAGAAACAAACTTTGATTTTAATTATTCGGAGGATTATCTTATTTTTTGCTTAGCTTCTCCTTTGGAAGTGGAAATCGTGGATCAGGCAGGGCATAGGCTTTCTCGGGAAATAAATGAAATTGAAAATGCTTATTTTTATGAAGAAGATCCGTTGGGAAAAAAAATAATTTTAATTTATAATCCGGATACTGAATATTCAATGGAGGTTTCCGGGTTGGCGAACAGTGATTATAGAATTTTAGCAATGTCAGCTGATGCTAATAGTGAAATAGTTTCTGCTGAAATTTCTGCAGAGATTGCTCTAGGAGAAAATGTTGAATATTGGGCAAGAAGAGTGGTGACTGATACCGAGGGAAATGAGCAGGGGGATGCGAATGAGTTAAAAATTGAAATTTATGAGAAAATCGTAGCTGACTATAAAGTGCTTGTTGGTCGAGTAAAAGATTTTTATAAAACTGGATTTTTGAAAAGTTGGGAGGTCAGACAGGAACTTTTAGAAAGAATACTGGCTAGCTATAATTTTTCAAAGAGAGATCAATTAGAAGAAGAGGGATTAATGATTGAAGATATAAAAGCAAAGGTTATTGAACTAGAAGTAAATGAGCTACTTGATTCCTCGAGTTCCCAATTGTTACTAGATGCCCTAGATGAGTTCTAAATTCAAGAATTTAGAACTCTTTTTATAAAAGTGATTTTTTATAAAAAATAGGTTACAATGTAAATATAATTTAACATAGTAGAAGTAGGGATATTCAAATAAACATTCATGGTCTTAAAAACCATTAAAGATTATGCAAAAACCATATTACGAAAAACCAAATTTTAAATTATATAAAACAGATAGTTTAGAGTTTCTAGCACAATTACCAGAAAATTCTATTGATATGATTTTTGCCGATCCTCCCTATTTTCTTTCAAGTGGAAGTTTCACCTGCCACAATGGAAAAATGGTAAATGTAAAAAAGGGAGATTTTATAATTTTTCGACAAAAGAAACCATGCAATTAATTTTGAATACAGATTTAGCTACTCAATACAAAAGTCAATCTCAGAAAGTTAGAGTTTTGACTGAAAATTGGGTAAAAAATGAGATTTTTTGTCCGAATTGTGGGAATATTATTTCTAAATATCCAAACAATAAGCCAGTTGGAGATTTCTATTGTTCTGATTGTTTAGAAGATTATGAATTAAAAAGTAAAAAAGATTCAATTGGTAATAAAATTGTTGATGGAGCTTATAAAACAATGATTGAAAGATTACAAAGCTCTACAAATCCAAATTTTTTCTTTTTAAACTATAATTTGCATACTTACGAAGTTGTAAATTTTGTTGTTATTCCAAAACATTTTTTTATTCCAGAAATAATTGAAAAAAGGAGACCCTTATCAGAGAATGCTCGTCGTGCTGGCTGGGTTGGTTGTAGTATTTTATTACAAAGTATTCCTGAAAGTGGAAAGATTTTCTACATTAAAAATCAACGAAAACAAAAAAAAGAAAAAGTTTTAAAAAATTGGCAAAAGACTTTATTTTTAAGACAACCTCAAGAAATAGAATTAAAAGGCTGGATTTTAGATATTATGAAGTGCATTGATAAATTAGGGAAAAAGAAATTTTCGCTCGAAGAAATGTATTCATTTGAGAAAATCTTATCAGAAAAATATCCTGAGAATAATCATATTAAGGATAAAATAAGACAACAACTCCAGTTTTTAAGAGATGAAGGTTATTTAGATTTTTTATCTCGTGGTATTTATCGTTTAAAATAAAAAATGGAAAAAGAAAAGTTAGCTAAAAAGAAAAAGAAGAAGACTATGTCTTTGTCTTTCCCGAATGATTTTTTTTGGGGAAGTTCTACTTCGTCTTATCAAGTAGAGGGTGGGAATGTAAATGACTGGAGCCAATGGGAAAAGAAAAATGCTAAAAAATTAGCTCATTCGGCAAAAAGTTATTGGAAACCTTGGCAAATAAAAAAATTTCCCCAAATACTTTCTCCAGATAATTATATTTGCGATAAAGCTTGTGATCACTATCATCGCTACGAAGAGGACTTTGATTGGATTAAATCCTTACATCAAAATGCCCATCGTCTTTCTATAGAGTGGTCACGAATAGAACCAGCAGAAGGAAGATTTGATAAAAAAGAACTCCAGCATTATAGGAAAGTGCTAGAGGCTTTAAGGGCGAGAGGAATTGAACCTTTTGTAACTTTGAAACATTATACTAATCCAATCTGGCTTTCTGAAAAGGGAGGAATAGCGAGCCCAGCTTATCCGCGTTTATTTTCTCGTTATGTTCAAAAAGTGGTTCAAGAATTGGGCGATCTTTGCCAATATTGGATTACGGTGAATGAACCGATGGTGATTATTCATAATGCCCATCTAACAAATAATTCTTGGCCCGGAGAAAAAAGCCTTATAAAAGCTCATAAATATTTTACTGCAACGGTTAAAGCTCACAATATGGCTTATGATTGCATTAAGCAAAAATTTCCCCAGGCTCAGATTGGTGTCGCCAAGCTTTTAAATTCTTGGGAACCGGTCAATAAAAAATCTTTCCTAGATATGTTAACCGTTAGATTAGCTCGTTATTTTAGCAATGAAAAATTTATCAACGCGATAAAATCTAAATTAGATTTTATAGGAGTAAATTATTATTTTCATGATCAATTAAAATTTCCGTATCAACGTGTAACTACAAAAACGAAAGTTTCTGATTTGAATTGGGAAATTTATCCCAAGGGTATCTATAAAGTATTGCAGGAAATTAAAAAATATAATCTTCCAATTTATATTACGGAAAATGGCTTAGCGGATGCGAGTGATAAATATAGAGCAGATTTTATTAAGGAACATCTGTTTTGGATAAATAAAGCCATTCAAGAAAAAATTCCAGTTAAAGGATATTTTCATTGGTCCCTTATGGATAATTTTGAGTGGAATAAAGGTTTTTGGCCTCGTTTTGGTCTTCTAGAAATAGATTATCACACGCTGACAAGAAAACTTCGTCCTAGTGGTAAAATTTACGCTGAAATTTGTGCTACTAATAAGCTTAAATTTGATAAATGATTTTAGGCTTAACAATTGCAATCTTCGCTTATTTTTTAAATGCTATCACAACGATAGTGGATAAGTATTTATTACGACGTTCTGTCCCCAGTCCGATAAGCTATGGTTTTTACATGGGGATTTTAAGTATTTTTGCTCTTCCGCTTTTTATTTTTGGATTTGAATACCCAGGTTTTCTTTTATTACTGTTTGATTTTTTAGCCGGCTTCGTTTTCTTGATTTCCATTTTGCTAATGTATGTTGCTTTGAAGAATGGAGAGGCTTCTAGAGTGATGCCAATTATTGGAGGGCTAACCCCGATTCTACTTTATGTTTACGAAACCTTAATCGCCAAGAACCACATTGGCAGTGGGCAACTAGTAGCCTGTAGCCTGTTAATTGCTGGAAGTATTTTAATCTCAATGAGAATAAAAAATAATAAAAAACATCAGCAACGAATACATTTTGAGAGTTTAGGCATTGCGACTCTCTCTGCTTTTTTCTTAGCTGGCTATTTTATTTTGATAGATCAAATTTACACAACCCAGGTTTTTATAGCTGGTTTTGTTTGGACTAGAATAGGCAGTTTTTTAGGAGCCCTATTATTACTAAGCTTTCAAAAAAATCGAAAGAAAATATTTATTACTACCAAAAAAATAAAATTAACTGTAGCCAGTATTGTAATCTCTAATAAAATTATTGCTGGGATAGCTTTTATTTTGTTAAATTTAGCTGTAGCTAAATCTTCTGGTTTGATAGTAAATTCATTAAATGGGACGCAATATGTATTTTTGTTCTTAATGATTATTATTCTATCGTATAAATATCCTAAAATAATCAAAGAAAAGTTTAATAAATGGGTAATTTGGCAAAAGTCTTTGGCACTTGTTTTGGTTGGGATGGGATTAGTTCTCCTTTTTATAGCCAATTAGGGGTATCTAGATAAATTTTAAATTTTCAAATAAAATCGTTTGTCTTTGTTGGATGGGTCATTCCCGCCTTTACAGGAATGACATATCTGTCAGTGAATTATCTAACTTTTACAGGAATGACAGGTCTCGCGACAAAAAATTTTCTAACTTTAAAATTTCTTCCTCATGTTATCTAAAAAAATAAAATTATTCACATTAGTATTAATTTTGGTTTTTGGTAGTGGCCTATTTTTAATGCTCCGTAAGCCTTCAAATTATACGGAAGATATTAAATGGGGAATTACTTATTCTAAATTTTTTGCAGAAAAAGCAGGGCTTGATTGGCAAAAAACCTACCTTGCTATTTTAGATGACCTGGGAAGTAAAAAGATACGCTTGCCCGTCTATTGGCAATTTGTAGAGCAGAAAGAAGGGGAGTACGACTTTGCAGACCTAGACTGGATGATGGAGGAGGCCGAAAAACGTCAAGTAGAAATCATTTTAGTTGTTGGAAGAAAAGTACCTCGTTGGCCAGAATGTCATATTCCTGATTGGGCAAGAGAGCTAGATGAATCTGAGCAACAAGCGAAAATACTTAAACTTATTGAAGTAGTGGTTAAACGTTATCGAGAGTCTGATAGTCTTGCCGTTTGGCAGATTGAGAATGAACCCTTCTTAGCTTTTGGAGAATGTCCAGCTCTAGATGTTGACTTTCTTGATCAAGAAATAAAGAAAACAAAGTCATTGGATCCAAAACATCCAATCTTAATTACGGATAGCGGAGAAATGAGTATTTGGCTTAGGGCGGCCAAAAGGGGAGATATCTTTGGAACAACCATGTATAGAATAATTTGGAATAAACATTTGAAGTATTTCAAGTATCCTCTACCTCCAAGGTTTTTCTGGATGAAAGCTAACTTAATAAATTTATTCTATAAAGATAAACCGATAATTGTTTGTGAACTCCAAGGAGAATATTGGGGACCCAAACAATCCTATGAAACTCCATTGGCGCTTGAAATGGAACATTATCCCTTGGAAGAATTTCAGCAGAGCTTAGCTTATGCGAAAGCGGTTGGATTTGGTGAAGTTTATTTGTGGGGAGTAGAATGGTGGTACTGGCTCAAAGAAGAACATGGTGATGCTACCTATTGGGAAGAAGCTAAAACATTACTTCAACAATCAGATTAAAAATAATAACACATAAGAATTTATCATGAAATTTACTATTGGTTTTGACATTGGAGGGTCTAGTATCAAAAGTGTTGTTTACGGCAAGGGGAAAATAATGTTTAAACATTCCGAGGATAGTCGGGATATTACCAATATCCACGAACTTACAAAAAAATTATCTAAAATATACCAAAAAATGCACCGGCAATTTAAAATTGAAAAAAATCCATTGGTTGGGGTAGCTATTGCTGGAGTTTTAGACAAAAAAAGAGAGATTATGTTGAAAAGTCCAAATATTCCCTATTTAGATGGGCTAAATTTAAGAAAAATATTCACCAAACAGCTTAAGGGAAGAATTTTTTTGGAGAATGACGCCAACTGTTTTCTTATTAGAGAAAAAGAAAAAGGAGTACTCAAAAATATTAAAAGTGCTTTCTGCCTAACTCTAGGAACGGGCATTGGAGGAGCAATTCTTTTAAATGGAGAAATTTATAGAGGATATAATGGAGCAGCTGGAGAAATAGGACATATGATTATGGGAGAAAAAAATAATTTTGAATTTGAAGATTTAGCTTCAATAAAATTATTGAAAAAACATTTGAATCTTGGTCCCCAAGAAGTCAAAAAATTAGCAGACATTGGCGATAAAAAAGCCTTGAAGGTTTTAAAAACTTTCGGAGAGAATTTAGGAGCAGGTATCGCGAATATTATAAATATTTATGATCCGCAACTTATAATTATTGGAGGAGGATGCGCCCAGCTTAAAAAACACCTTTTGCCAGTAGTGGAAAAAGTAGTAAGGAGTAAGATTGTCTCCCCACCAGCTAAAACAACTGAAATAATTTTTATTTGGGAAGGCTCTAAATCTATTTTTGTGGGAGCAGAAGGAGCAGCTATTATGACTCAAAAAAAATAATATTTTTTGCTAAAAAACCACTAGAGTGTTTTTTTAAATAATGTATAATAGATTACATCGCATAATAGATTTATAGATTAAAACAAAATGTTATCTAAAAAACCAGCTATTTTTATTTTATTTTATACCCTGCTTTTTACTTTTCCGATTGTTTTTTTCTTGTTTTTTAGAATTCCCGGTAAATATGCAGATACCTATCAAGTTTGGGGAAAAGCATTGGAATTTAGGAATCTAATCGCAGAAAAGGGAATAATTGAGACTATTGGGTGGCAATTACATAATCTACGGATTACTCCCATTGAAGCCATTGGTTGGGCTCAAAAAATTACCAATCAATTTATGGGCTATAATTTAGTCTGGTTGTTTTCTTTTTTTATGGCAGCTTGGGGGATGTATTGCCTGGCTAATTATTTGATTAAAAACCGTTTTGCAGCCATTACTTCGGCCATAATTTTTTCTTTTTCTCCTTTCCATTTTTTTCAAGGAATATCTACCAATATTGGAACAATGCACTACGAATGGATTCCGTTTTTTGTCCTGTATTTGATTAAATTTTTAAGAAATACCAAATTAAAGGATTTTCTTCTAACTGCTTTGTTTTTAGTGTTGATTGCTCTAGCCGAACATCAACTGCTAGCCTTTACTTTAATTCTAGCGAGTATTTTAACGGTGGCCTTTCTTATAAAAAATCGCCGGGTTCTTTATCGGTTTAAATTTTGGCTTTATGGGGCAGGAGGTATCTTAATTTTGTTACTAGCCATTAAATTTATTTTCGGAGGATTACTAGAAGTCACCCAATCGGAAGAAAATTATTTAGATCCTGGATCGGATCAAGTAAAGCGTTATTCAACCGATGCCGTTGATTTTTTTGTTCCTGCTTCAATCAATCCTTTTTGGGGAGAAAAATTTAATTATTTACGTAAAGATACAGAAGCCAATGGAATGGGACGACAATCTAATTATATTGGTTATACGGTAATATTTTTAATATTGCTTTCTTTACTAAGCCTCTTAGGTACTCAAAAAAGACCCGCTATTAAATTATTTTTTTTAGGTATAGGTATTTTCTTTGCTATTTTAAGTCTAGGACCCTACTTACACTGGAAAGGAGAAATTAGGGAAGGGCTCTGGATGCCGTACACCTTTTTATACGAGCATATCCCTTTTTGGTATATTATCCGAACGGTTAATCGTTTGTATGTTATTTCTTTGTTAGGTTTTGCCTTGTCAGCAGGGTTTGGTCTAAACTATGTTTTAAGTTTTTTAGATGGTAAGAAAAAAAAGGCCACAGAGGAAGAGAATGAAAAAAATAGAAAAAACAGAGTAGAGGCTCAGGAAGAAAAACCGAATAATATTTCTCAAAAAGAGAAAGCAGTACTTTCTCCAAGACAAATAAGGATAGAACAGAATAAAGTAGCTGGCACTAAATTTTCTAAATTTCTTAAAAATAAATCTCTTGAATTTTTTAGAAACAAGCCTTTATTTATAACCACTATTTTTATTTTATTAATTTCCATAGAGTATTTAAGCATCCCGGTTCCTACTCTTACCTTAGATTATAGTCGGTTTTATGATGATTTGGCCGCTGAGGAAGGGGATTTTTCAATTATAGATATTCCCGGAGCCACCAGTTATGATTATGGCTCCAAGTTGATGTTCTACGATCGCATTCACCAAAAGAATAATTTAGCCGGTATGGATTTTGCTAGGATTATTGAAGATAAGTGGGATTTTCAAAAAAATACTCCCATTTTAGGTGATTTATTGTACAGTCTTTCTACTGGAGGGAAGCCTCCCAACAAGGAAATTATTAATGATTATTATTATAATTTAGCTACTAAGATATTGAATTTTTACAATATAAAATATATTATAGTTTCTAAGGCCTATCTCAGGGATAGTAAAAAATTTGATGGTGAAGCCTATGAAAATACTTTGAATTTCATTGATGGCCAATTAGATGCCGAACTGGTTTATGAGGATAACTTTTTAGTGGCTTTTAAAATTAATCCAAGTAAGCAACTAGATGGATGGTTTTTAGCTCTAGATCTTACTGGAGATTATTGGGCAAAAAAGGAAGGAGAAAAAGACTCTGTGGCTCGTTGGGCCAAAAATGGAGCCAGTTTAAGGCTAGTTAATATGGGTGACTCTCCTCAAAAAATACGCTTGTCTTTTAAGACTAGAATTAGAGATCTTCGGAGGGTGGAAGTTTATCTAAATGGGGTTAAACAAGGTGGTTTTAAAACTAAGGAAAAGAAAGAAGAGCATGCTGTCCTGTTAGAAGAAGTTGTTCCGGGAGACAATCGGATAGTTTTTAAAATCTTAGACCTAGCTGGAAATTATGTAGAAAGCTATGAGCTAAAAAAGGGAATTAAATTTTCTAATTTCAAAACTGTGAGTTGGGACAAATAGTGGTTAAGCTATTATGCTAATCTAACACTTGATATAATCTATGAGTTATAAAGTAAAAAATAAATTTACCATTCTTATAATTTTAGCTATCCTCGTCTTATTTGGTGCCTGTCTTCGTTTATATCGGCATGATGATTTCCTACATTTTCAATTAGATCAAGCCCGAGATGCTATGGTTATTAGCAAAGCTGTTGAAGAAGGATTGGGAGAGTTGCCCTTATTGGGCCCAAGAGCTGCTGGAACAATGTTGAGATTGGGACCAGCTTTTTACTATTTGGAGTATCTGAGCGCTAAATTATTCGGTAATTCTCCAGCCGGGATGAATGGTATTAATTTGTGGCTTTCTATTTTTTCTATCCCACTTATTTATTTGTTGTTTCGTTGGTATTTTTCTCGTCTGACCAGTGTTTCTATTACAACAATTTATACAGTGTCTTTATTTACGGTAACCTATGGACGCTTTGCCTGGAACCCCAATCCGCTCCTTTTCTTTGTTCCTAGCCTTCTTATCAGTTTGTTATTGTTAGCTAAAGGTGGGAATAAACGGACTCAAATATGGTTTATCTATCTAACTGCTATTTTATTGGCTACTACTATTCAGCTTCATTTCTTAGCTTTTATAGTTTTCCCATTATTGATTTTTCTGTTTTTACTTTATCAAAAATTAAGAGACAAATTTTTTACCACTGCTGAAAAAATACCAAAAATTTCTCAACATTATTGGTTGCATTACTTATTGGCTGGGGTATTAATTCTAGCAATAAATACTCCTATTTTTATAAATGAATATCTAACTCAAGGAGATAATACTAAAGAATTTTTTGAAGCAGTTGTTGCTAAGACCGAAAAAAATGAAAGGTACAGCCAGCTAGAGAAATTAACCAGGAATGCGGGAAAGTATGCTCAAGGTTATTTCTTAATAGTGACTGGTGTTGAAAAAACTAAAGTTCCAGAAGTTTGGTTTACAAAGGGGAGTTGGATAATCAATACTACTGCCGATGTTGTCTGCGATTATACTTGCAGAAAAAGACTTCCATTGATGTCGGTAGCAGTGCTTTTTTTTATGGGAGGAATAACTTTCTTTTTGAATGATATAATAAAACTTTGGAAACGAAAGGCTAAAAAGGAGTCCGATCTAAAAAAAATCAATTTCTTGGTTTTAAATGTTTTGCTTTTTAGTATTACTTTCTTTGTTTTTTTATCATCTGCTTTTAAATTTCCGCCTAGGTTTTTACTAACAACTTTTCCAGTAGCTTTTGTTTTTTTGGGATTGTGGTTAGAAAAACTGAGTAGCGTTGTGGGTATAATAGCAAAAAAAATCAATGCTAAAATTACTAAACAGGGGATTAGTAAAATTAAAGCAGGATTGATAATCTTAATAACTTTAATGTTGGCTTACTTTAATCTAATGTTTGTTATTGAACGTTTCATTTCTCAATCAGCGGCTCATACAGAAAATTATATTAATGTTGAAAGAGACTTGGTGCTTAAGGAAGATATTCGTTTTACCTTACTCCAGCAAAATTTAATTGTTGATTGGATTTTAGAGAATTCAAACAACAACCCAATTTTTGTTTGGGCACCACCTAAATATTACCGTCCCTTTCTTTACCATTTAAGATATCAAAGAGGTAGAAAAAATAGTCGAAGATTGCGTTGTAGTGCTCCCTGTAGCCAAGCAACATATTTTGCAATAACTCGGGCCACTGCTCCAGATGATTTTTTCGAAAAAGATGGAAAATTGTTCAAGGCCGTAATCAGCCAAAATTTTGGTACCTTTGTGGCACATAAGCTTATTCTTAAAGATGCTAGTTCAGCAGAACAGGAGCAATGTGAGCCTTTTACAGAAAAAAAAGCGGAAAGTTATGCTAGAAGATATACCTGGAAAGAAGCCTTTAACCCAGCTTCTAGATAGACTTTCTTGCCAATTGGGTTTATCTTGTATAGAGTTGGAAGATTAGTAGAAACTTTAAAAACTTTAAACTACCTACCATGACCGTTAAACAAATCTATCAATTAGCTATCCAAGCAGGGATTAAAAATGATTTACGGAGTCAAAAAGTTATCAATGAACAGCTTAAACAAGCAAAAGCAAAATATCAAAAACTTGATAAAGTAAAAAAGAAATTTTTTGACAAAGAGCGTTTAACCAATCCTTTTTCGGACAGTCGAACCCATGTTGATGCCAATAAAAAATCCGTAAAGAAAGCTTTGGTTGGTATTGATATCACCAGTGGCGAAGTATTACTGGCTAAAGAATTAGGAGTGGATTTAATTATAGGCCATCATCCAGTTGGTTTAGCTTTGCATGGGTTAGACGATGTAATGCGTCTTCAAGCAGATGTTTTGGAAATGTACGGAGTTCCTATTAATGTTGCCGAAGGGGTATTGAAGGAAAGAATTTCTGAAGTAGCTAGAGGAGTTCATTCTTCCAATTCTTTCGTTTCGGTAGATGTGGCTCGTAATTTAGGGATTAGTTTTATGAATTTACATACTCCGGCAGATAATATGGTGGCCACTTTTATTAAAAGACGATTAGAAAAAGAAAAGCCACTTTATGTTAAGGAAATTCTAGCTTCTTTGGAAAAAATTCCCGAATACCAAGAAGCAATGAGAAGAGGTTCTGCCCCCGCTCTTTACTCTGGCAATCCTGAGAATAGGACTGGAAAAATCGCTGTAACGGAAATAACGGGAGGGACAGAAGGATCTCCAGCTATTTATGAAAAAATGGCTAATGCTGGTATTGGAACAATTATTGCAATGCACCAATCGGAAAAACATGCTCGCAGTGCTAAAAAAGCTCATATTAATGTGGTAGTAGCTCCGCATATTGCTTCAGACTCAATCGGTATGAATTTAATCATGGATATATTAGAAAAAAAAGGTATTCAGATAATAGTTGCCGGAGGGTTTATTAGAGTAAAAAGATAATAAACATTGTAGCAATTAATTATTTAGTAGGATTATTAATATGTATAAGCTAAAGAAGACAAAAGCCGGATTAGCCATTATTACTGCTCCCGTTAAAGGAATAAAAACTGTTACAGTAATGGCTTTATTTGGCGTAGGCTCAAAATATGAGAATCGAAAAAATAGAGGAGCGGCTCATTTTGTAGAGCACATGATGTTTAAGGGCACCGATAAAAGACCTAGCCCTAAAATTATTTCTGAAGATTTAGATAAAATTGGGGGAGAGTATAATGCTTTTACAGGTAAAGAATATACTGGATACTATGTTAAAGTAGATTCTGGTCATTTGGATTTAGCTCTAGATTGGATTTCAGATATTATTCTTAATTCTCAGTTCAACAAAAAGGAAATGGACAAAGAAAGAAGAGTAATTTTAGAAGAAATGAATATGTGCCAAGACAATCCAATGCAATATGTGGAAGATATCTATGAAACTTTAATTTATGGAGATCAGCCAGCTGGTTGGGAAATATTGGGGACTAAAGGAATTGTCAATAATATCTCCAGAGCGAAATTAGTTGCCTTTAAACAAAAAAACTATGTGCAGTCTAATTGTGTCGTTTGTTTAAGTGGCCATTTCGGTAAAAATATAGAAAAACGAGTAGAAAAATATTTTTCTAATTTACCCACTGGTAACCCAAATACCAAGTTGAAAGTCAAAGAAGCTCAGCAAGTTTTTCGTTCTAAGATGCAATATAAAAAGACCGATCAAAGCCATTGCATTCTAGGTTTTCGAGCGACCGATTTATTTAACAAGGAACGCTATCCTTTAAGTCTAATAGCTACTATTCTTGGGCAAGGGATGAGCTCTCGTTTATTTCTTGAGATTAGGGAAAAAAGAGGATTAGCTTATTATATCAATGCCAGCTTAGAACTTTATACCGACTCGGGTTATTTAGCGGTTCAGGCAGGATTAGATAGTTCAAGGCTGGAAGAGGCAGTAAAAGCTATCTTAGGTGAATTTCATAAAATGACTCAAGAAAAAGTAGGAACAGATGAACTTAAAAAAGCTAAAGAGTATTTAAGGGGTAGAAGTTCAATCTCTATGGAATCTTCAAATGCTCAGGCTCTTTATTATGGAAATCAACAAATTCTTAAGAAAAAAATTGAAACTTTAGAGGAGAAGTTTAAAATATTAGAGCAAGTTACTCCAGCTGATATTTTAAGAGTAGCCAAAAAGACTTTTTCTCCCAAGGCACTTAACTTGGCAGTTATTGGTCCACGCAGGCAAAGCCAGAAAATGAAAAAAATTCTTCAAGAGTGGTATAAGTAATCAAATCAATGTCAAAAACTACTATTGATATTTCGGCAGGCACCATTTACCGAACAATTTTTATTGTGCTGGTATTGATTTTTTTGTATTACGTAGCTGATATTCTATTACTTATTTTTATTTCTTTTATCATTGTTTCTACCCTTTCTCCTTTAGTTGATAAGCTGGAAATGAAAAAAATTCCTCGTTCTGTAAGTACAGTATGTATATATGCTGGTGCTCTTTTTGGATTTGGCTACTTGATTTCGTTAGCAGTACCGCCATTGATAAGTCAAAGCAGGGGATTGCTAGAACATCTGCCTCAATATTGGAGCAATATTACTGCTAGTTCTTGGGCTAGACATCTTTTTAATATTAACGAGGCGACTGATGTTTCCGATAGCCAAATATTTCAAATGATTGGAGAAAAGTTATCTTTCTCGCAAGGTTTTTTTTCTAAAGCAGGCTCTTTATTGATTCGTTTTGTTTATTTTGCAGTTATTTTTTCCTTGTCTTTCTACATGACAATCCAGAAAGATGCTTTGAAAAAGGGGATTAAAATGTTAGTGCCCCAAAAACATAAACGCTATGCAGTTTATTTAGCTGATAGAATTCAGGAGAAAATGGGACGCTGGTTGCAGGGGCAACTAATATTGAATGTCATTGTAGGCGGTTTGGTTTATTTAGCACTTTTCTTATTGGGAGTTCCCTATGCCTTAGTCTTAGCTTTAGTGGCTGGATTTTTAGAGTTTATTCCCAATATTGGTCCTATCATTGCAACTATTTTTGCAGCCGTAGTGGCTTTGACGGTTAGCCCTTTAGTGGCTATTCTAACAGTAGCTGTTTTTATAGTTATCCAACAGCTAGAGAATCATTTTATTGTTCCCCTGGTGATGAAAAAGGCGGTAGGGTTGAATCCGGTGGTAGTTATTGCGGTTATCTTAATAGGTTTTAAGCTAGGAGGACCACTGGGAGCGTTAATGGCAGTTCCAATTACTACAGCCTTATCAGTTTTCATCAAAGACTTGCTTGATAGAGGTGGCAATAACGCCTAACTATTTTATAATTATTTTTTATGAAATATTTTATCACTACTCCAATTTTTTATGCTAACGCTGAGCCGCATATTGCACATGCTTATACGGCAGTTATTGCTGATGTGTTGGCTCGTTTTCATCGTCAGCAAAAAGATGATGTCTTTTTTCTGGCTGGAATGGATGAACACGGAAATAAAGTTTTTAAAAAAGCAGAAGAAGCTGGCAAAACGCCTCAAGATTTCTGTGATGAAATTGCCGAAAAATTTGAGCAAACTTGGAAGAATTTAGACATTAGCTATGATAAATTTATTCGAACCACCAGCGAGGAGCATAAAAAGGGAGCTCAGTTTATTTTGAATAAATTATATGCCAAAAAAGATATTTACCAAAAAGATTACACGGGTCTTTACTGTGAAGGTTGTGAGAAGTTTATTACCAAGAAAGAGTTAGTTAACGGAGAATGTCCAGATCACAAGAAAAAGCCAATAGTAGTTAAAGAAAAGAATTATTTTTTCAAATTAGCAAGTTATTTACCGGAGATAAAAAGAAAAATAGAGACTGGAGAATTATTAATAAAGCCCGAAAAGAGAAAGAACGAAGTGTTAAAGATGCTTGAACAAAAGCAGGAAGATATTTCAGTTTCTCGAGAATCTGTAAAATGGGGGATTGATGTGCCTTTTGATAAAAAACAAACAATTTATGTTTGGGTAGAGGCTTTAACTAACTACATTACAGCTTTGGGCTATGGCGAGAAAGGGGAAAAAGCAGAACTTTTCCAAAGATATTGGCCCGCGGATCTTCATTTAGTTGGTAAAGATATTATTAAATTTCATACTATTCACTGGCCGGCCATGCTTTTGGCGCTAGGTCTTCCTCTGCCAAAACAAATTTATGCCCATGGTTTTATTACTGTTTCTGGAGAAAAAATGAGTAAGACCATTGGTAATGTTATAAGCCCTAACGACTTGGTGAAAAGGTGGGGTAGTGATGCTGTGCGTTATTTACTCCTGTCTCAATTTCCGCTAGGAGAAGACGGAGATGTTTCTTTGAAGAAAATGCAAGCTCGGTATGAAGCTGATTTGGCCAATGATTTAGGAAATTTACTTCAGCGAACCTTGGTGATGATGAAAAAATATGAGGTTGAACCAGCCGTTGATAACCCTGCTGATACTTTTGATTTTAATGAAAATAAATTTACAGAACATTTAAATAAACTTGAAATTACTGAAGCTCTGGCAATGATTAGGCAGATTATTACCGATGGGAATAAATATATTGAAGAGAAAAAACCATGGGAATTGGCTAAAGATAATCTAAAAGAATGCCGACGAATTTTAGAGGATTTACATTTTCGCTTAAAATTGGTGGGTTCTTTAATTCAGCCTTTTATGCCTAGGGTTTCTCAAGAAATGTTAAAGCAACTAAAAACAATGGATCCAGAGCCGATGTTCAAGAAGGGCTAGGAGTTTGTAAAGTTTAGGTAATGGATAATGGACGATGGAGAATTGACAATTGATAATGAATAATGCCAGCCTCTGGCTGGCGATTCCTTACCAAATTAGTTTCTCCTAAATTTGCTCGGGACCCCCGCCTACGCGGGGGTGACAAGTCACTTTTTAACTTATATTTATGTCGTCTCCTAAAATTATTGATTCCCATGCTCATTTGAATTTTTCCGACTTTGATACAGATCGGGATGCTATTTTAGACGATACTTTAGATTCAGGAACATGGGTCATAAATGTAGGATCTAATTTTGAAACCAGTAGAAAAGCGGTTGAAATCGCTCAACGGTATTCTCAAGGGGTTTATGCAGCGGTGGGGATTCATCCCATTCATGTTTTGGACGAAGGATCTAGTAGAGAGGCGATATTAGACTTGATCCAGAATAATGAAAATGTAGTAGCTATTGGAGAAATCGGGCTGGATTATTTTCATCTAGAAAGCGAGAAAGGAAAATTAAAGGCGAATGAAGAAGATGCTCAATTTGTAGCAGTAGTCAAGAAAAAACAACAGACATTGCTTGCTCAACAGCTGGAATTAGTAAGGGCTGTAAATTTACCGGTTATTTTTCATTGTCGCCATTATAAAAACTACGATGCTCATTATGATATGCTGAAAGTTATAGAGAAGTTTGCCACTTTGTATCAAAATTTTAAATTGCAAGGGGTGGTACATTGTTACACGGGCAATCTACAGTTAGCTGAAATTTATTTAAGGTTGGGGCTTTATCTTGGCTTTACTGGAGTGATTACTTTTTCTGATGATTATAATGAGATTATCAAAAAAACTCCCCTAGAAAGAATCCTTATTGAAACTGATTCTCCCTATTTATCTCCTGAGCCAAAAAGAGGAAAAAGAAATGTACCCGAAAATGTTAAATATGTTGCTGAGAAAATTGCTAAAATAAAAGGGATTAAAGTCTCTGAAGTAAGGAGCCAAACAGTGAAAAATACAAAGGAACTGTTTGGGCTAGGTAATTGACAATGGACAATTGACAATGGAGAATGCCAGCCAGAGGGTGACAATCTTTTTCCCACTGTCATTCCCGTCCCGTCATCCCAGCATTCGCGGGACAGGTCCGACGGGATAAATTCCAGCCCGCCTAAGCTCGCTAACTAATGTACCCATTACAGTTTTGTGACACGGCGAGGCAAGCGGGAATCCCGAGCAAATTTAGGAAAGGCTAACACAACTTGTCATTCCCGCCTGCGCGGGAATGACAAATAAAATTGTGAAGCGGGGGTGACAGTGGAGAAGCATTCCATAATTGTAAATTGCCAGCCAAAGGCTCGCATGGACACGGCGAGACTGGCTGGTTTGTCTCGCCGAAGGCTGGTCACCCTCTGGGTGAAAAATTATTTTCCCTTGTCCCCATACTTAAGAAATGATACGTTTATTGATAGAAAGCATGCTAATGGTCAGAGGTTAATAGTTAGTAGTTGCGAAGCGCCGCGGTGGCGGAACTGGTAGACGCGCCAGCTTTAGGAGCTGGTGAGATTTATCTTGTGGGAGTTCAAATCTCCCCCGCGGCACCCTATGTCTATTTTCAAAACTCACTATAAAAAACTAAATACTGGTCAGAAAAAAGCCGTTGACTCTCTTGAGGGACCAGTAATGGTAGCCGCTGGTCCTGGAACCGGTAAAACGGAAGTTTTAGCTTTGCGAATTGTTAATCTTATTCGGCAGAAAAAAGCCAACCCAGAAGAAATTTTAGCGCTTACTTTTAGTAATAGCGCTACGGTTTCTATGCGGAGGAGAGTAACGAAATTTTTAGGAGCTCAAGCTTATAATATTGGTATTAAAACTTTCCATAGTTTTTGTAATGATGTTATTAGTCAATATCCGGACAAATTTGTACTTCTTAAAGAATTGAGCCAGTTAAATGAATTGGAATCAATAAAAATTATTAAAACTATTTTACGCAGAGGAAAATTTAAACAGTTGAAACCTTTTTACAGCCCCTACTGCCACCAAAAAGAAATTATTAGTACCATAAGTCAGCTTAAACAGGAAGGGGTTTCACCAAAAGAATTGGAGAGTGCTCTAGAAACAATGGCTCAAGATTTAGAGGACACTAAAAAGATTAATCCTAGAACAGGCAAGCCTACCGGTAAATGGCAAACTCAATACAAGCAATGGGAAAAATTAAATGATTTGTTAAAAATTTATCAAGAATATTTAGAGAAAACTCATCGGGAGGGTTGGTATGATTTTAGCGATATGATTACCTGGGTGACGGAGAAATTAAAAGAAGACCAGGAATTAAGAAATTATTATCGTGATCAGTTCAAATATATTTTGAGTGACGAATATCAGGATACGAATATCCCCCAAAGTGAAGTTATTGAAATTTTAGGCAAACCTCAAAAAAATCCTAATATTTTTATAGTAGGAGATGATGACCAGTCAATTTATCGTTTTCAAGGGGCTAGCCTGGATAATATTATTTCTTTTGAGAAAAAATATCCGACAGCCAAAATTATTCCTCTTAATATCAATTACCGTTCTCAACAAAAAGTGGTATCTCTCTCCAAGACTTTGATTGAAAAAAATGAAGAGAGGTTAGTGAATGTTACTCAGCAGGCTATTGATAAAAATATTCAATCATTTGCCGAGAAAGAGCAAGGGGGTCAAGTTTCGCTAGCCGAATTTTCCGAATCAGCGGTGGAAGATTATTTTATTGCTCAAAAAATTAAAGAATTGCATAAAAAGGGGATTCCTTTTAAGGAGATGGCTATTATTAACAGAACTAATCAAGATGTTTCTCAAATAGCCGATTATCTTATTAAGGCGGGTATCCCGGTAGAAATGTCTAGCACCGGCTCTATTCTTGATAAAAAAGAAACTAAGGAGATTATGAGCCTGTTAGCGGTAGCCGTTACTCCCCATAGTAACGCTATTATTTATGAGGCTATGAGTTTGGAGGTTTGGGAAATTGAACCGCGAGATTTTCTAGAATTTACCTATCAAGCCGGTAAAGAGAAAATTAACTACTTTGATTTTTTCAACCGATTAGAAAGTGAGTCAGAGAAAAAATCACTAGAAAATACAACTAAATGGCAAGACTTTAAAAAGATTAAATTTTTCTTTGAGACGGTTGCTCGTTGGCATCAGGAAAGTGTATCTACGCCGGCGATTTTAATGTTAGAAAAAGTTATCAATGATTCGGGGCTCATTAAAAGTTGTCTAGAAAAAAAAGATATTAGAAAACTTAATCGAATATTCTCGCTATTTTCTTTTGTGAAAGAAAATAATCGTAAGAATCCTTTTTTAAAGTTAAAGAGCGTAATAAATGATTTAGAAATAATGCGGGAAGACAGATTAACCATTAAAGAAAAGGAGCTTTCTATGGCAGAGGATGATGTGCGAGTTATCACAGCTCACGCCGCTAAAGGTTTAGAATTTGAAGTAGTCTTTATTCCTCGGCTGTATCAAGGTAACTGGGACGGAAAAAGAAAAAACCAAGTTATCAAAATTCCTTGGAATCTTTTAACTAGACTCAAAAGAGAAGAAAACGAATCGGCAAAAAGTGATGATGAAAGAAGACTGTTTTTTGTAGCTCTTACCCGGGCTAAAAGTCAGCTATTTTTAAGCCGAGCCGATCGTTACGATTATTTGAATAGTTCTGGGGAGAAAACTCCTTCTAGGTTTCTAGCAGAAATTGACAGCCAGTTAGTAAAAAAGTGTTCTCCTGAAAAATACGAGGATGCGACCTTAGCAAGAATGAAAATTGAACTTAAAAAAACACCAATTGTCAAAAAGGGGAATCGGTTAAAACAGGAAACCAGTTTCTTGCGTCAAAGAGTGGAGGACTTAGCTCTGAGTCCTACCAGTTTAAACCTTTATCTAAATTGTCCTCGTCGGTATAAATACGAGAAATTATTGATGATTCCTAGCGCTAAAAATAAAGCGGCTTCTTTGGGAACGGCTATTCATGAGGCACTAGAGAAGTTTTTTCAAGATTTCCAAAAAGATAAAAAGGTCAATCAGGCTTCTTTGATTTCCTTTTTTAGAGAGGCTGTAGCAAAGGAAGTTTTGGCTAAAAGTGATTTGGAAGATATGCTTAGGGAGGGAGAAAGACTCTTGAATGATTATTATGCAGAATACAGTCAAGATTTTGTAAAACCGGTAGAGCTAGAAATGAGTTTCGGTAAGGTTTATTTATCGGGGGCATCAGCAACCAACAAGAAAAATGAGAAGGCGGTTTTATTGACCGGTAAAATAGATAAAATTGAAAAAATTAGCCAACAGGAAAAAACTGAAAAAGGCAAAATTCCGGTCAAAGTTATTGATTACAAAACAGGAATGCCTCAAACTAAAAATCAGATTTTAGGTAATACAAAAAACTCATCTGGAGATGTTTACCGACAAATGGTTTTCTATAAGCTACTCTCTCTTTTAGATAAAAAATTTCCTTATTCAGTGACAGAAGTTGAAGTTGATTTTATTAAATCTCAAAATGGACGCTTCAGAAGAGAAAGTTTTGAAATAACTAAAGAAGAAACAGATAAATTACAAAAACAAATTAACGAAGTAGTCAGAAAAATAAAAAATTTAGAATTTGGACCAACTAAAGATACCAGGAATTGCCAGCGTTGCGATTTGAAGGATCTTTGTTCCTTGGTTGAAGAATAGATTTGTCTAAATTTGCTCGGGATTGTCATCCAAGGGGTGACCAGCCCGGCACATTTAAGAAATGTTTAATTTTGTTTGGTTGTAGAGACGCAAGATTTTGCGTCTCTACGGAAAATAATCACAATCGTAATAAATTTGGACCACAATCTAAAAATTGTCTCACGTTAGGTAGACGCGGAGATAACAAATAGAGACAGGTTTTAAACCTGTCTCTACAAATTTAAAATTTCTTTCATCTTCCTTTAATTTATTTTTTCAGGTCTTTTAATAATCTATTCTCTATACTGAATTAGAATAATTTTGAAGAACGGAGGTGATAAAATGAGCAATAGAAAATTTTCAGCTAATTCTTTTGAAGCTTCCAATGGTAACCTTGCCTTTCTGGGAAGCCGAAAAAGAAAAATTGTCTTAGCCACTTTAATTTTATTGGTGCTTGCTTTTGCCTTAAGTGTTCGTTCTTATTTTTCTGCCGATAAAGGCATTCTTGGAAATAATGTGGCTATGGCTACCTTGGATTTAGAAATAACTGAAGAAGATGGTTCAGCATTAACCCCTTTTGATTTTGGAGATATTTATCCAGGTTGGAATCATGAAATGCGGGGGAAAATTAAAAATGTCGGTTCGGCGGATTTGATTTTTAGAACACAGGTACAGGGTGGTACTGCCGATTTTGAAAGTCTAGCCAGGACCATTCTTTATGATTTGCAAATAAAAAATGAGTTTGGAGTGATGGTTTATTCTCAAAATGGCTATTTGGATAATCTAGGATCAGATAATTGTCTTATGAACATTGCTATTAATCCGAACGATTCTTTTGTTTATTCTCTTAGCTTAAACATCCCGGTTGATATGGATGATCATACCACTCCCGAAAATGACGACGACAACCAGTATCAGGGGAAGAATGCTCAATTTGATTTTGTGATTCAATCCACTCAAGCAAATAATACGAGCTGGACCGGACTTTTGACAGGTTTTAATTTCCCTCATCAAGCCTAAAAGTTATGAAGTCCAGAAATTTAAGTCATTAGGCTTAACAAGTTTGAAGTGGCAATAATTAGGTGGTAGTAACTAGGAATTAATTAATTAGTAAATTTAATGCTGAAAACTCTCGGGCTCATTTGCTTGTTATTTATAACGATTAGTTGTTGGGTTGAGCCGGAATATGCCGAAGCTAATTTTTCCAAAAGTTTCTTTGTTCAAAACAACAGACTGGGTTTAGGGGATTGGACAAGTCCTAGCCTAGAAATTATTCAAAGTCCTCAGGAAAATATGGCTTACGAGAGTTTAAGCATTAGGGTTAAAGGGGTAGATACTATTTCTGCTATTAGTAATTTTGAATACTTACTTTATTCGCATACCCCAGCTGATCTTGCGTCGGATTGGGTTCAAACATTAAAAACAATTACTTGCGACGACCCAGAAGAAAATTCAGAAAGTGAAGGTCTGACTCAAGAAAAAGAAATACTATTGTCTTTAGATAAAATTGAAAATTCAAATCATAAACTTTGCCTTGATGATGAAATATGGTGCGAAGATGGCCCGCTACCTGCTGGAGAATACTATTTAATTATTCACGCTTATGACTCCAGCCAGACCCTGGATGTTTTAGGAAACAAAAGTGAAGATTTAATCTACCAATTTATCAAAAAAGAAGCTCAAGTTATTTGCCAACTAGGAACTATTAAAGTTAAAGCAGGAGAAGAAATTAATTTTCCTAATGTTACTTGTGCTGACGAACCGGAACTTGAAGAAATTAAGTGGGATTTAGACGAAGCGGACGGAGTAGATTTTACTAATCCCGATTTATTGGGTAACGCTCCTATATTAACGGAAGGAATTACCATCCCAGGCACCTATTCTGTTACCGTTGAAGCTAAAAATATAGAGGGAATAGTTAAAAGACAATCTTTCAGAATGGATGTAAGCAATCCCGTACTTAATTATGGAGATTTAATCATTAATGAATTTATTCCAAACCCTGTCGGAGATGACAAGGCTGTAATGCCAGCAGGGGAATGGGTAGAAATCTATAATAAATTGGCAGTAGGAATAGATTTATTGGGATTTGTAGTTTATGACAACTATGATGAACATGATTTGCCTTTAACTAAAAATAATTGTCAGGATAATTCTACCTTAATTTTCCCGCACTCTTATAAAGTGATATACCGAAATGGTGATCCACAATTCTCACTCAATAATAGTGGTTTAGAAAAAATTCGTCTCTTTAATGGATTTATAGAAAACGAGGCTATTATTTTAACTGATTATGAATATTCAGGAGGAGTCATAGAGGGAAAATCTTTGGCTCGGATGCCTAATCTTGACGGTGATTTTCAGCAAATGGTTCCTACTCCAGGAGAAGAAAACAAAAATCCCTGACATTGCAGGGATTTTTGTTAACTAAGCTTATGTTTAAACCGAGTAATTTGTGGGTAAAGTACGACGAAGAATATACCTCGGAAATCTTTTATTTTTGTTCATTTTATTCTATCTATTCTGTAAATTAATTAATTTACAGACATTTACAGGCTCGGAACTTGCTGGCTAAAAACTTTTAAGTGATCCAGTTGTCCCGGTGTTAATGTCTTCGACGCTTCTAAAGCTGACTCAATATCACTTTCAGAAAATGCTTTCGTTTCTCCTATGTTGAGTCGGGAGGAATATCCCATTTTTTTCGCTAAATAATCCTCCATGTAAATCTTGTGTTCCGCAGTGACTGAGGAATCATTATGAGTATCCAAATACTGACTGACCGCTGAACGGGCTAAAGTTGTTAAACTGTCGCCACTAGCAGCCGTTACTTCATAAGAACCATTAGTTTGGGAAACTACCGCTTCCTGTTTAGGAGCTTCTTCTACTGCTTCTGCTGCTTCTGCTACTGCTTCTTTCACTTCATCTCCAGTAGCTATTTCATCTCCAGTTTTTTCTTCAATGCCAGCTACTTGTTCTGCATCAGCATCTCCCTCTTCTTCATCAGCAAGTTTAGCAGAATCTTCTTCAATTAATTTCTGTAAATCTGTTTTTTCAGTAGTTTCTTCTGCTAATTTTTCTCCAGCATCTTCAGCCCCTCGTTTAGAATAGGAGTAAACTCCTAAAGCGATAACTAAGACAATAACAATTGATAGAACTATTCGAACATTGTCCTGTATCCAAGTTTTGATTTCCGAAGGCCAATTTCCTGAAGGTTCAGGAATATCACCTTCATTCTTCATCTTGCTCACCTCCCTTCATTTATTTTTGTAACAAACTTTTAATAAAAGTTTCGACCGTTAGGCAATCCTAGCAATAGAGCCAGTAAGTGTCAAACGAATGTGGTTACAATGTCTAATAATATACCATTAAAACCAATGTTATATACTAGAATAGAATCTAGGTGCTATAAATGCGATTTATTATTTATTTTATTTCTTTTTTAATTCTCAACACTCTATATTTTTTACTTAGGTCTTTAAAGAATTGAACATCTGAGAAGGCATTTTTCTTTTGCAGATACAGCTCTAATGGTTTCTTTTGCCGAGGGTCTATCTCCAGAAAGGTGTAACAGGTTGTTTTGTTTTCTAAACTAGCAATTTGGTCTAACAGTTTTTTAATGAGTTCCATCCCCATATCTTTAGCGATTAGAGCTGATTTGGGTTCATATTTAATATCCGGTGCTGTAGCTAGGTATTGTTTTTTTGAAAGATAGGGCAAATTAGCGGTAATTATTAAAGAGGAAAATTTATTTAGCTTATTTTTAGAAAGAAAAGATAAAAGATCTGCTTGAAAAACCTTTAATTTCTGATGAGGATTATGTTTTTTAAAATTTTGGGAAGCTATTTTTAAAGCCTCGGCCGATTTATCGGAAGCAAAATAAGTTATTTTTTGACTAGCCTCTAGTTTTTTAGCCAGAGCGGTAATAATACAACCGCTACCAGTACCAACATCAACCACTAACAAAGAAGTTTGTTTCTCATTATTATTCTCTTTATTTTCTTGGATATTTTTGTTCCCATCCTTATTTTGTTGAAATTTGCCAATAGTTTGTAGAGTAAGATCTACCAACAATTCAGTTTCAGGGCGAGGGATGAGAGTATTTCTATCTACTCTAAAGTTTAGACCATAGAATTCTTTAGATTCAGCCAAATAAGCCATTGGCTCTCCTTGCATCCTGCGCTTAATCAGACGATTAATTTTATTTTGAGTGTTTTTAGCTACCAAAAAAGTTGGGTTAGCATAAATCCATTCTTTTGTTTTCTTTAAAATCTGACCAATAATTAATTCACTATCTAGCGGAGAGAGAGGAGATTGAGCTAAGATTTCTTGTAAAGTTTTAGTAGGTAAAGTTTTTTGGCTGGTATCCATAGTAAGAAGAATAGGTTATACCGAATAGTTATTTTCTTCAGCCGTCATTTTCAATTTTAATTCTTGCTTTTTTAGGGCTTCTAAAATATCATCAATTTCTCCATCCATTATTTTTTCCATACCGTGCCAACTTTGTCCTATCCGATGGTCAGTCACTCTGTCTTGAGGAAAATTATAGGTGCGGATTTTCTCGCTACGGTCCCCAGTGCCAATTTGAGAACTCCTTAAGTTGCTAGCTTTCTTTTGTTTCTCTTCTTTATCATGGGCTAGCAAACGAGAGCGTAAAATAGAAAAAGCTTTCGCCTTGTTTTTATGTTGAGATTTTTCATCCTGACAGGTAACCACAAGATTGGTTGGTAAGTGAGTTAGGCGAATAGCAGAATCGGTAGTATTAACACTTTGCCCTCCGGGTCCCGAGGAACGGTAAGTATCTATTTTGACCTCCTCAGGTTTTATCTCAATATCATGTTCTTCGGCCTGAGGAAGAACAGCTACCGTAGCGGTAGAGGTATGAATCCGACCACTTTTTTCAGTTTCTGGAATGCGCTGTACTCGATGAACCCCAGATTCATGTTTCAATATTCCGTAGATATCTTTTCCATCAATTTGAGCAATTATTTCTTTGGTTCCACCTATGTTATTTTTACTGGCGTTAAGAATAGCTATTTTGAAATCATTTCTTTCTACATAGCGACTATACATTCTAAAAATATCACCAGCAAAAATACCTGCCTCGTCTCCACCAGCTCCCGCTCTTATTTCTACAATAACATTGCGAGCATCATCCGGATCACGAGCAATGGTTAAGTAATTAAACTCTTTCCGCAATTGCTTTAATTCTTTAGAGAATTTTAAATTTTCTTCCTCAGCCATAGTCACCAATTCTGTCTCTTCTGCTTCTTTAATCAACCCCTCATTCTCTTGAATGGAATTGTTTAGTTTGTTGATTTTATCTACAACCTCTTTTATTTTTCTTAACTCAGCATGTTCTCTACTGAGAGCTTTTAGTTTCTGGACATCAGAAACTATCTTAGGGTCACTAAGTTTTTCAGAGATTTCCTCATATCTCTTCAAGTATTTTTTATAGAGATTAGACATAGAGATTGATGGACAATGGATAATGGATGAATATCTTTTTCTAATTTTCAATTTTATTTGTCATTCCTGTAAAAGTTAGGTAATTCGTTGACAGATATGTCATTCCCGCGTAGGCGGGAATCCAGAAACTAGAATAAAATTTCTGAGACTAAATACAAATTAACAATTACTAGAAAGCTGACCTGTATCATTTTCTAAGTTTCATATAGCTTTACTAGAAGAAATAAGTATTATTTAAAAGTTATTTTACTGTTACAGTAAAATAAGTGCAGTATGTTTTAGAAATCTGGATTCCTGCCTTCCTGCCTCACCTACCTCACGGTAGGCAGGCGGTAGGCAGGCACGGGGAATGACAAATAAGAAAGTATTGTCTAAAACGTCTCGGGACCCCCGCTTGCCTCGCCGTGCCACAAAATTGTAATGGGTACATTAGTTAGCGAGTTTAGGCGGGCTGGAGTTTATCCCGTCGGACCTGTCCCGCGAATGCTGGGGTGACGGGGCGGGAATGACAGGGGAAAAAGCTAGTTGGCTTTGATCTTGGTCTTGGCCTTGGCTTTGGCTTTCTTTCCAACCTTAAGATCGCTAATTTTTTTCTTGCCAATAATTTTTTTCTTGGTTTTCTTTTTAGCCTTCTTAGCGCTGGTAACTACTTTTTTTTCAATGCTCTTGGATTTACCGAGTCTTTTCATGAAACGGTCAACTCTTCCTGTGGCATCTACAATTTTTTTCTTGCCTGTATAGAAAGGATGACAAGCGCTACAAATTTCTATATCCATGGTAGAAACAGAAGCTCTAGTTTTTACTACATTGCCGCAAGCACATTTAATAGTGCAAGGACCATATTCTGGGTGGATGTCTTTTTTCATAATTGGTTAGTTATATTTTTTCTATGTCAATAAAATCGCATATTTGCGGGAAATAGTCAATTGAATTTACAATCCCATCGGTTATCGGTCGTTAGAGCCATTTGCGTCGTTACCTTGTTACGGTATATAATGCCAATAAGGAAGTTGTAGTTGAGTGACATTTTTGAGTAAGTGGGTCTGAGAAATTTTAAGCTTGTCAGCCTTAATAAAAAAAAGATGACAGAATTAAAAACTATAGACAAAAATGATGTTTCTAACAAGACGGTTGTTTTGAGAGTGGACTTTAATTGCCCGATTAAAAAAGGACAGGTCCTAGATACTTATCGGATTGATCGTAGCCTAGACACAATCCAGTATCTATTTAATAACGGGGTTAAAAAAATTGTTATCTTGGCTCACTTAGGGCGTCCTAACGGAAAATTTAAAAAATCGCTTTCTCTGGCACCAATAGTAGCAGTTTTTGCTAATAGAATGGCAGATTTTGGTTTGGGGGATTTTAATATTAAGTTACTCAAATACAAAAAAGATGTTGGAGAATGTGTGGCCGAGGCTAATAAAATAAAAAACAGAGTAACCTTTTTACCCAATATTCGTTTCTGGAAAGAAGAAATAGAAAATAATGAAGATTTTAGTAAAAAACTGGCCGAATTGGGTGAAATTTTTGTAAATGATGCCTTTAGCGTTGCTCATCGGTTACAGGCCTCAGTTGTAGGCATTCCTAAATATCTGCCCAGTTACGCTGGATTTCTTTTAGCAACCGAAGTAAAACAAATTGAGGAAACTATTAAACATCCAGTTAGCCCTGCTGTAGCTGTAATTGGAGGAGTAAAATTAGAAACTAAAATCCCTGTTTTAAAATCTTTAGCTAAAAATTATGATAAAATTTTAGTGGGAGGACTAATCGCCGTTGAATTGCAGAAGGAATCTCCAGCAGCCAAAGAGCTACTAAAACATTTTTCAGCTGGCAAACTAATACTTCCGCTAGGATACAAAGACGAAAAAAAACGAGATATAAATGAAGAAACGGCTCAAAAGTTTGCCAAAATAATTGCTTCTGCCAAAACAATTCTTTGGAACGGACCTTTGGGAAAATTTGAGGAGGCACCTTTTGACAAGGGAAGCAAAATTGTTGGTCAAGCTGTCGCCGAATCTAAAGCCTACACAATGGCTGGAGGTGGAGAAACCAATGCCCTGCTTAAAATACTTGGAATTTTTGATAAAATAGACTTTGTTTCTACTGGAGGAGGAGCGATGTTGAAACTTATCGGAGAAGGAGAATTGCCAGGAGTAAAAGTTCTGAGACAATAAAAATCAAGGCAATGGAATATCTTGACCCTATTTTTAAATTTATTTCATGAAAATTAAAAAAATCACTGCTTATGAAATTCTCGATTCCCGAGGGAATCCGACAGTTAGAGTCAAACTTACAACGGAGAATGGAGCATTAGCCTCTGCTAATGTTCCCTCAGGAGCTTCAACGGGAGAACACGAGGCTTTAGAATTAAGAGATAATGATCCAGCCAGATTTAATGGTAAGGGGGTTTTACAAGCAATTAAAAATATAAAGGAGAAAATTGCCCCTGAGTTAATCGGTATGGAAATAACCGATCAAGAAAAAATTGATCAGAAAATGATTCAACTGGACGGAACTGCCAATAAGACAAATTTAGGAGCTAACTCTACCCTAGGAGTTTCGCTAGCTATTGCTAGAGCAATGGCCGAAGAAAAACATTTACCACTCTATAAATATTTAGCGCAACTTAATGGCTCTGCAGAAGAAGAAATTGTCTTCCCTAATCCAATGTGCAATGTTATCAACGGTGGCGCTCATGCTGATTCTGGGATGGATATTCAGGAATATATGCTTGTTGCTACAGGGATTGACTCTGTTCAAGAAAAGGTTAGAGCTTTATCGGAAATCTATCATGCTTTAAAAACAAGGCTCAAAAAAGATAAATATACTATAGCGGTTGGCGATGAAGGAGGATTTGCCCCAAGACTTAAAAGCAATGCAGAGCCATTGGAATATTTAACGGTGGCCACCGAAGAAGCTGGTTATAAAGTAGGAAAAGATATTAATTTTGCTCTTGATGTAGCTGCTTCTGAATTCTATGATCCGCAATCTCAGAAATATATTTTAAAGCTGGATGAGAAAGAATTATCAGCTGAAGAATTAATCAGTTACTATGAGGAACTAATCGCCAAATATCCAATAATCATCATAGAAGATGGGTTGGCAGAAGATGATATTGAAGGCTGGAAACTATTTAATCAAAAATGCGGAGAAAAAATCAGTATTATGGGAGATGATTTTACCGTAACCAATAAACAAAGATTGAATTGGGCGTTAGAGAATAAAGCTCTCAATAGTATTCTCATAAAGCCTAACCAGATTGGAACCCTTACCGAAACTCTAGAATGTATAAAAATAAGTCAGGAGCAAGGATTGAAAATAGCAATTTCTCATAGAAGTGGAGACACTCGGGATGACTTTATTGCCGATTTAGCGGTAGGAGTTGGAGCAGACTGGCTTAAATCTGGTTCAATGGCTAGAAGCGAAAGAGTATCTAAATATAATCGTCTGCTGGAAATTAAAAACGAAGAAGCAAATTAATTTTGAAAATAATGGAATCTCAAAAAAATACTAATCCTTACGTAGCTGTTATCTTAGATGGTTTTGGTATGGCTCCGAAATATGAAGGTAATGCAGTAGAACTTGCTAGAAAACCAAACTATGACAAATTAAAAAAGCAATATCCCTATACAGAATTAGGGGCATCAGGAAAAGATGTTGGGCTAGAAGCTGGTGGAATGTCGGGAAGTGAAGTAGGGCATACCAACATTGGCGCCGGGCGAGTAATTGAACAAGAATCAAAAATTATTTCTCAGGGTATTGACGATAAGACATTTTTTCAAAATCCGGTTTTACTAAAAGCGGTAAATCATGTAGAAAAAATTGGTTCTAGATTACATCTGGTGGGGCTTCTCTCTAGTGATAACAGCCCTCACTCAAAACTCAAACATTTTACTGCCATTTTAGAAATAGCCAAACAAAAAGGGATTAGTGAAGTTTTTATTCATTTTTTTACTGATGGTCGAGATTCTAAGCCTCAGAGTGCAGAAAAACATTTGAAAAAGTGGAACAATATAATGGATACAATTGGAATTGGAAAAGTGGCTACTGTCGGAGGTAGGTTTTACGGAATGGATAGGGTTAAAAATTGGGATCGGTTAAAAATGGCTTATAATGCCATGGCTAAAGGAGAAGGAGAAAAAGCTGATTCTGCCCAAGAAGCCATTAAGCAAGCCAGGGCTCAGAAATTAATCGATGAATATATTTTGCCCACGGTAATTTATGAGCAAGGAAAACCAGTTGCTAAAATAGCAGACAACGATGCAGTTATCTTTTTCAATCTGCGATCAGATAGAGCTCGACAACTAACCAAACTATTTGTTTTAGAAGAATCAACGGAAACAGAGTTACCTCAACCGAGAGTCAAAAATCTTTTCTTTGTTACTCTGACTGATTTTGGTCCCGATATTAATACGCACACTGCTTTTGCTGCTAATAATATCTATCAAACCCTACCTAGCGCCTTGGCTAATTCTCGACAATTATATATTTCAGAAACGGAAAAATTTGCCCACGTAACTTTTTTTCTCAATGGGGGCTTTCCGGATTCTGTCGCTGGAGAAAAACGAATTATGATTCCTTCTCCAGATGTGAATTCCTACGCCGAAACTCCAGAAATGTCTGCTAAAGCCATTACAGATGTTATAATAAAATATACAGAAGAAGAAGCCTATGATTTTATTTTGGTCAATTATCCCAATCCAGACATGCTTGGCCATACCGGAGATATAAAGGCAACGGTCAAAGGGATAGAATTTGTAGATAAATGTTTAGGGAGGCTCTGGAAAGAAATTCAGAAACGGGAAGGAGGAATGTTTGTTTTTGCTGACCATGGGAATGCAGACGAAATGCTTGATAAAAAAACGGGAGAAAAATTGACTTTCCATACAACAAATCCGGTTCCTTTTATTATGGCTTATGATAAGCTGAGAGGAAAGAAGTTAGCGACCGGTGGAAAATTAGGGAATATCGCTCCGTCTATCTTAAAAACTATGGATATAAAAAAGGAAAGAAAGATGGGAGAAGAATTATTTTAATTAATGATTTTTTAATTTATTAAACATATGGATAATCAACTTACTACTATTGGTTCAGCTACTAGGGATATTTTTCTAATTCCTAAAAAGGTGGATATAATTGACAATAAAAAAGATTTAACTCGTCAAAAACTGATGGCTTTTGAATATGGGGCTAAAGAAACAGTTGATTATCTAAGTATCCATACGGGAGGAACGGCGGTAAATGTAGCAGTGGGATTGGCAAGGCAAGGGATAAAAACTGCTGCCAATTGTGCCGTTGGTAACGATGAATCAGGTCAATCAGTTTTGGACACTCTAAAGAAAGAAGGAGTAGCTACTTCTTTAGTAGCCATTTCCCAGCACAGTAAAACTGATCGCTCTCTTATTATTCTAGATAAAAAAACAGGCGAACGGACGGTATTTATTAACAAAAGTGCCAGTCGGCACTTAACAGTTGACTGCTCTTCAATTGAATCGGAATCCATATTCCTTTCCTCTCTAAAATATAATTGGGAAAAAAAGTTTAAAGTACTTGAAAAATGTGTAGTCGCTTCTCATAAAAGATTATTCTTTACCCCCGGAACGGCTCAAATTAAAGCGGGCACAGAAAAATTGGCCGATTTCCTGCGACAGGTTGAAGTGATATTTCTTAATGAGGACGAAGCTCTTGAATTTACTCGTCAAAAAACAAAAGTAGAAATTAAAGAAATGATGAAAGATATTTATAGCTATGGTCCTAAAGTGGTGGTGATTACCGCCGGGGAAAAAGGAGTTTATGTTTATAGTGACCATACCTTTTTTCATACTCCTTCTGAAAAAATAAAAATTAAGGATGCTACTGGGGCGGGAGACGCTTTTACTTCGGGCTTTTTAGCAACGTATCTCAGAGGTGGGTCATTGAAAGTGGCGGTTAAGAATGGTATCCGCAACTCTGTTTCAGTAATAACTCACCTTGGAACATTAGAAGGATTATTAAAAAAATAAATTATTTTTATGCAACGAATTCCTATCGAAATTTCAGCACGGCACTTACACCTATCGCGAGCTGATACAGATATTATTTTTGGGAAAGGCTACCAATTACATGTTTTTAAAAAATTATCGCAACCAGGATCTTTTTCTACTCAAGAAACTGTTAAAATAATTTACAAGGGAAAATCTGGGGAAAAAAGTTTAGAGAAAGTTAGAATCATTGCTCCTCTAAGAGATCATTCTCAGCTGGAGCTTGCTGGAACAGATGCTCGACGGTTAGGAGCTAAGCCTCCTATTCGTCTTAGTGGGAATATTGAGGGTACCCCTGGGTTTGAAATTGTAGGGCCAGCAGGAGCAGTGGCTAAAGAAGAAGGGATGATAATTGCCAAAAGACATTTACATGTTTCTCCTAAAGAAGCGGAGGAGTTATCCCTTAAAAACGGAAATGAAATTAAGGTTAAAGCTGGTGGAGATGGAGAACGAGAGCTTATTTTTTGCAAAGTGGTTGTGAGGGTGGCAGAAAATTTCAAATTAGCCATGCATATTGATACCGATGAAAGTAACGCCGTTGGTATGACAAGTTGTGGATATGGGGAAATAACTTTATAACCTTATAACTTTACAACTTTACAAACTTTACAAACTTTATAAACTTTACAAATTTTATAACTTTATGAACTTTCTATGTCTATCTTAGCTATAAATTCAGGAAGCCAAACTTTAAAGTACAAGCTGTACCAAGCGGAAAGTTTTAAATTAATAAAAGAAGGAAAGATTGAAAATATCGGGTTTGGTAAAATAAAAAATCATTTTGAAGCTATTAATCAGGTCAGGGAAGAAATTCAAGAATATGAGTCAGAACTTAAAATTATTGGACACCGTTACGTCAATGGAGGACTGGAATTCATTGATCCTCAAGTCATAGATCAAGCTAAGGCGAAAACTCTGGAACAATATAATAGCTTAGCCCCTCTCCATAATCCAGCCAACTTAGCAGGAATCAGGGCTACCTTAAAAATGATTCCGCAAGCTACAAATGTAGCGGTTTTTGATACGCATTTTTACAAAGATCTTCCAGAAGTAGCTTGGCGCTATGCTTTAAATAAAAAAATAGCTGACGAGAATAATTATCGTCGCTTAGGTTTTCATGGTATTTCTCACGCCTATGCTGTTTCTCAAGTTGCTACCGTTCTGAAAAAGAAGGTTAATGAAATGAAAATAATTTCTTTGCATTTAGGGGGAGGAGCCAGTATAACGGCTACCAATAATGGTAAGGTGGTGGATACCAGTATGGGCTTTACTCCGGCAGAGGGCTTAATGATGATGACCCGTTCTGGTGATATTGATCCAGGGATTCTTATTGATTTAGTCAGGAAGGGGATGGGAGGAGATGAGTTGGACGAACTCCTGAATTACCAAAGCGGTATTTACGGTATTTGTAATAAGCAAAGCATGTTAGCAGTGTTGGAAGATTTAAAAGAGAAAAAAACTAAAGATGTTCAATTAGCTTTTGAAATGTATGTTTATCGGATTAAGAAATATATCGGAGCTTACTATGCGATTTTAGGAGGTTGTGATGCTTTAGTTTTCACGGGGACAATAGGGGCTGGCAATCCTGAGACCCGAGAAGCCGTAATGGAAGGCCTAGATTTTGTTGCCGAGGTTCCAGTATTAGTTATTCCTACCGATGAAGAAATTATGATTGCTAAAGAGGCATACGATGTAGTGAAAAGTTCATAAAGGAATTTTTTACACAGAGGGTGATCCGCCTCTGGATAATGGATAATGGATAATGGACAATTGATGATTCCACCTAGAGGGTGACCAGTCTCTGGCTGGTTGCTTAATGACAAGTTCGTAAAGATGGGACAATTCATAATTTCTTAATCACTTTATGAACTTTATGAACTTTATGAACTTTCTACTTTTAAATTACATTGCTTATGAAAAAATGGATTTTACGGTCTCAACCGGGAGACAAATACAGAAAAAAGTTTTCTAATTATTCTAAATTTGTTCAAACCATTTTTTACCAGATAGGTATTAAGACTGACAAGGAGGCGGAAGATTTTTTTGGTTTAGACTATGAAAATGGATTGCATGATCCCCAGCTACTTTCGGGAATGGAGAAAGGAGCTGAAAGGATTTTAAAGGCTATTAAAAATAACGAGCAGATTGCTATTTACGGTGACTATGACGCTGACGGAGTAACAGCGACTGCCGTTTTGAGTCAATTCTTTAAAGAATTGAAAATTGAGCCAGTTGTTTATATCCCTGAACGAGTTAATGAAGGTTATGGTTTGAATGGAAAAGCGATTGATTATCTTAAGGACAAAAAAGTTAAATTAGTTATTACCGTAGATACTGGCATTAGAAATGTTGAAGAAGCTCAACTTTTTAAAGAAGAAGGAATTGATTTAATTATTACCGACCATCATTCATTGCCAGAAAAGCTTCCCGAGGCAGTTGCCGTTATTAATCCTCATCAAGATAAAGGGAAATATCCTTTTGAAGATTTAGCGGGAGTGGGAGTGGCTTTCAAATTGGTCCAATTTTTGATTGGTAAAATAGGCGAGAATAAATTTTCGGCTGGTTTTGAAAAATGGCTTTTAGATTTAGTAGCCTTGGGGACAATAGCCGACATGGTCCCTCTCAAAGGAGAGAATAGAATTTTAGCTAAATATGGTCTTATTGTTTTAAGCAAAACTAAGAGATTTGGATTAAGGTCATTAATGAGCAATACTAGAATTTCTCTTAACGACGAACAGCCAATTACTTCAGAAACGGTAGCTTTTCAAATAGCTCCCAGAATAAATGCGGCCGGTAGAATGGACCACGCTAATAATGCCTTGGTCCTCCTAAATGCAGAGAATAACACCGAAGCTAAGAAATTAGCCGACCAATTAGAAGATCAAAATAAAGCGCGTAGGAACATTACCAGTAAAATTCTTAGAGAAACAGAAAAAATGGACTTTGGTGATAAAAAGATTATTATTGTCGGTAAAGATAGCTGGCCACTTGGCGTGATAGGATTGGCGGCGGGCAAACTTTGTGATAAATTTAATCGTCCCGTTTTAGTTTATGGCAAGGACGGAAATCAAGTGCGTGGTTCCGCCAGAAGTATAGTTGGTTTCAATATTATAAAAGCATTGGATGAATTGGATGATTTATTGGTGGCTCATGGAGGGCATAAACAGGCAGCCGGGTTTACTGTTCCCAGAGAGAAGTTGTCAGAATTTAAAGAAAGGTTAGAAAAGATTGCAGAACAGGAAATACAAACAAAAGACTTGATGGCTAAACAAAAGATTAATTATAGGATTAACTTTAATGAGATAGGGAAGGATTTAGAGGAGGAGTTAAAAGCTTTTGAGCCTTATGGAGTTGGCAATCAAGAACCAGTTTTTTTAATTAAAGATGCTCAAGTTTGCCAAGCAAAATTTGTTGGTAAAACACAAAAACATTTAAAACTATTGGTTTGCGAGGGAAAAAAGAAAGCAGGTTTAATAAAGTATATTGGTTGTATTGGGTTTAATTTTGAAAATTACACCGGCAAAATAAAGCCGGGAGATTTGATAGACATTGTGTTTAATTTAAGTGTTAATAATTTTAATGGCAAAGCAGCATTAGAATTTAAAATGATAGACCTGAGAGTGAAAAGTTAAAAGTTTATAAAGTTAGAAAGTTAAACTATTAAAGTCATTCCCGCGAAGGCGGGAATCCAGAAACTAGAATAAAATTATCATTGATAAATAATGGATGGTGATTATCAAAAACACTAGCCTACATAAATTTACTAGAAGAAATAAATATTGTTAAGAATTGGCTTATTGTTATAATGAAATAAAATTGGTGCATTCTAAATTTCTAGATTCCCGTCCGGCATCCCAGCATCCGCGGGACAGGTTCGCCGGATTGCACTTCCCTACCTCACCTACCTCACCTACCTCACGGCAGACAAGTGGCAGACAAGTGGCAGACAGGCGCGGGGAATGACAGGGGAAAAAGGCTGACTGGCTTGTCTCGCCGAAGGCTCGCCTAAACTCGGTGAGGCTAGAGGAGATCCCGAGCAAATTTAGAAAAAAACTAATTTGGCAAGGCTCTGCCTAGACGTACCGGGATTCCCGCTTTCGCGGGAATGACAGGAATGCAACTTTACAAACTTTTAACTATTTATTATGACAGACAAAATAATTATTTATTCCGATGGTGGATCAAGGGGCAACCCCGGACCGGCAGCCATTGGAGCTTTAGTGGAAATTAATGGCAATGCCTTTGAGGTGTCAGAATGTATCGGAAAAGCTACTAATAATATTGCTGAGTATGAAGCAGCTATTGCTGGTCTTAAAAAAGCTCAACAACTTTTAGGTAAGCGTAGGGCTAAGATGGCAACAGCGGAGTGTTTTTTAGATAGTGAATTGGTGGTAAAACAAATAAATGGAGAGTACAAGATTAAAGAGTCAACACTTTACGCGCCTTTTATAGAACTGAGAAATTTAACCCTTGATTTTAGGAAAGTTAAGTTTGTTCATATTAAAAGAGAACTAAATAAAAAAGCAGACAGTCTAGTTAATCAAGCGTTGGACAGTGCTTAATTATCAAAAGTCCTGTTAGTGTTTTGTATGTTAGGTTATTATGTTTACAAAAATATAATTGGTTAGTAATCTATAGCTAATAATTTATAAATTTTTGATCATGCAAGTTGTTATTTTAGCTGCTGGAAAAGGTACTCGTATTAAACCATTGTCTAATGATACACCTAAGCCACTCATAGAAATTATTCCAGGAGTTTCTATTGTGGATAAAACTATTGAAGCCCTTCCTGATGAAATAGACGAAATTATTTTTGTGGTTAATTATCACCAAGAACAAATTAGAAAAAAATATGGCAATAAAATAGGAAACAGGAAAGTTTCTTATGTGGTCCATGAAAAATTAGATGGAACCGCTCAGGCTCTTTGGCAATGCATAGACATTTTAAAAAATGATTTCCTAGTACTTTGTGGAGATGATATTTACAGCCAACAAGATCTTAAAAAACTTATTAAACATCCCTTGGCGTTGCTTGTAGCAGAAAGAAGCGGAACACCAAAGGGGGGACAGGTGGTTGTAGATGAAAAGCAACGGTTAATTGAGATCGTGGATTATCCTAAGGTAAAACTTGGAAAATACTTATTCAACACTGGAGCCTACAAATTAACTCGCTTATTTTTTGAATTTGAGCAGGTTTTAATAAAAAAAGATAGTGACGAGTATGGTCTTCCGCAGACCTTAGCCCAAGTTGCCCAAAAGCATGCAGTAGTGGTTGAGAAAACAGAGGCTCTCTATTTACAAATAAATACCTTAGAGGATTTAGAAAAAGCTAAAGAGACTTTGAGCAATAATGGTAAAAATATCAATTGAACTTTAAAAGACAAGAAAAAAATAAAAGACCGGTTGGTCTTTTGGGAGGATGGGAGGGGAGAGATGTTAGGCTTTTAAAAAATTGCCCTTTTCTCCCCTCCCTGAGGAGGTAATAATGAGCTTCCATTAGTATAGAGATAAAAAACTTTTTGTCAACACCTCGCATCAAATCATTTAAAATGACACCGAAAGTTTCCTTGATACATCATCTAAAATAACACCCAAATTTATGATAATATTATGAGTCAATTACCTTTAGAAATGATATACTCAAGGGTTTTTTAAAAAAATAAAAAGGCTCTGTTGGGCCTTTAAAAAAATGGTGAGGAAGAAGTGTGGGGAATCAGGGTGCTTGTTAGCAGGTTCACACTTCTTCCTCTCTAGGAGGATAGAGATAAAAAACTATTTTAAATATAGCGTTTAAAGTGATTTTTGTCAATAGAAAATGTAGTTAGTGCAAATTCTTGAATTTACACTAGAAGCATTTTTATTAAAAATAATTAAAAATGGAAATTTTTAATCTGAAAGATGAGAATGATTTTGTTGAAGCAGTTAGTATTGCCTCTGACTATCTCCAGAGAGGAAAAATAATTGTTTATCCAACGGACACTATTTATGGTTTTGGTTGTGATGCTAAAAACAGGGAAGCTATAGAAGCTATTCGTAAATTGAAAATGCGTGAGCAGGAAAAACCTTTTTCGGTAATTATGAAAGATATTACAGAAATTAAGAAATATGTTATTCTTAATAAAATAAGAGAAAATTTCTTGCAACGAGTTTTCCCTGGTAAATTTACAGTGATTTTAACAAGTAAAAATAAATTTCCAGTTGAACTTACTGGAGGAGGAAAAACTTTAGGGGTGCGCATTCCTAATTATAGATTGACCAATCATATTGCTGAGAAGTTTGGGAAGCCTTATGTGACTACCAGTGTTAATGTCTCAACGGAAAAACCGGAAATTCGAGGTGAGGAAATCATTAGAAAATATCAACGACGGCTTCCTAGGCCAGATTTAGTAATTAATGCCGATGAGTTAATCCAAAAGGATGGGGAATTAATGGCTTCAACGGTTATTGATTTGACCAAGGAGAAACCTCAAATTATCCGAATAGGAATAATGAAGCCCAAAGCTTTATTAAAATTATTAAAAGCTTGGTAAAAAATAAATATAATTTAAACAAATATGCTTTCTGTTTTTAGTTTATTTCGCAGGTTGAATATTTTTCCTAAGATGTCCAGAGAGTTGGCAGAACAATACCTTTCGGTTTTACTCCGTAATTTTGGGATAGGACTCATCCGTCTTTTTGAACCAGTCTATATTTATAAATTAGTTGGAGAACAAATTAAATGGGTGGCTCTTTACTATGGAGCAACTTATCTGATTCGTTTTTTCTTTATTCCTCTGGCAGGAAAAATTTCAGCTAGATATGGTTTTGAACGTTCTATGACCATGTCGCTTCCTCTGCAAATAGCCTATTTTTACATACTAACCCTGATTGGCGACCATCACCAGCTAATTTTTGTAGCTCCTTTCTTGTCAGCTCTTTCGTCATCAATTTATTGGATAGCCTATCACACCAATTTTGCTCATTATGGCGATGACCAAATAAGAGGAAAACAATATTCTGGTTTAAGCTTAATTAATGATATTTTTGCAGTTGTAGCTCCAATTGTTGGAGGCATTCTTTTAGCTATTTTTAACTTCCAGGTTTTGTTTGTTGTTGCCGGTGTAATCATCTTACTTTCTTGTGTCCCGATGCTTTCTACTAAAGAAAAATTTGCACCTTCAAGATTTTCCTATTTTAGAGCTTTAAAAAGAATTATTACTTCCTACAAAACCTATAAACATAATTATCTGCTATCTTATATAGGCTATGGAGCAGATGTTATTTCTGGAACTTTTTGGGCCATCTTCATAGCAATTATGCTTAAAAATGATTTTTCATTGATGGGCTTTTTAAGTGGAGCGGTTGCTTTATTGATCGCCACTTACTCAGTGTATATTGGAAGTGCCTATGATAAGCGTAACTTTAATCGAAACCAATCCTCTTATTACACCTCTTTAATTATTTATATAGCTTCTTGGCCATTAAGGGTTTTAGCTATTGGTTGGTGGGAGATTTTGTTAATGAAGATTGTGGTTGGTCTGAGTGGTCGGAGCTTAGAAATAGGTACGATTCCAGCTATGTATCGTCGGGCGGGGATTTATGGCAATTTAAAATATATTGTTTTCTTTTCTCAATCAATTAATTTAGGAAGAATTCTTTTGTTAGCTATTATTTTCTTTTGGGATTTCTCGCTAGGTATTGGTTGGCAAGAAATATTTATTCTGGGTGGAATTTGGTCAATTCTTATGGGAGCAATGTGGAGAAAGAAGAGTAGGGGGATTGCTTAAAGATTAAAGGGTTTCAGGAATTACTATGATAAGTTACGGCGTTATTTCAAATGATGTGACGCGAAAGTTTGACAGTTACGGTCTCTTTGTTTATATTAAATAAACCGCTGGGCACAAATAGTCGAGCGGTGTTTAAAATAGTGTCCCTTAACAATTTAAGAGCAAGATAATTGTACAATTCTAATTTTGTACGGTTACCCAACTATTTTTTTTAGAGAGTTTGATCCTGGCTCAGGACGAACGCTGGCAACGTGGATAAGGCATGCAAGTCGAGCGGCGCGACTGCCAACTCCTAACATTTAACCAATAACAAACATTAAGCATCTAAGATGTTGAGGTATAGAAATTTTAAGGTCTATAAAGACGCAAAAGATTTTCATAAATTAACGGTTAAACTAGCTTCTCAATTTTCTGGAGGCTTCAATTATTTAAGTAACCAGATCCGGAGAAGTTCACTATCGGTTGTACTGAATATTGCCGAGGGATCGGCAAAGGGTTCAGATAAAGATTTTAATTGTTATTTAAAAAACTCATTGGGCTCAATGAGTGAAACTTTAGCAGGATTTGAAATTGCTTTAGAGTTTCAATTAATTTCTCTTTCAGATTTTGAAAATATTGAGGCTAAGGCTAAAAGTATTATTAAACAACTGGGAGGTTTTTCAAAAAAGTTAAAAGGTTAATAGTTAGAAGTTGGTAGTTGCGTAGCGGCAAACGGGTTAGTAACACGTGAGAATCTACCCTAAAGTTTGGAATAACTCGGAGAAATCCGAGATAATACCAAATATGTTCTTCGGAGTAAAGCCTTCGGGCGCTTTAGGAGGAGCTCGCGTACTATCAGCTTGTTGGTGAGGTAATGGCTCACCAAGGCTATGACGGTTAGGGAGCGTGAGAGCGTGATTCCCAACATTGGCACTGAAACACTGGCCAAACACCTACGGGTGGCTGCAGTCGAGAATCTTCCACAATGGGGGAAACCCTGATGGAGCGACGTTGCGTGCGGGATGACGGCCTTCGGGTTGTAAACCGCTTTTGTAGGAGATGAATACGCTCAACTTTTTTGATTTTATTTTTGATTATGTTTTTTATAATTAATAGAATTAAAAAACTTGGGCGTATGACAGTATCCTTTCGAATAAGAGGTTGCTAACTCTGTGCCAGCAGCAGCGGTGATACAGAGACCTCGAGCGTTGTCCGGATTTATTGGGCGTAAAGGGTTCGTAGGGGGTTTGAAGGGTTTCAAGTAAAATCTTAAGGCTCAACCTTGAGTTGGCTTGAAAAACTAGCAAACTAGAGCATACCAGAGGTGTTTAGAACTCATGGTGTAGGAGTGAAATCCGTTGAGATCATGGGGAATACCAAAGGCGAAGGCATAACACTAGGGTATTGCTGACCCTGAGGGACGAAAGCGTGGGGAGCGAAATGGATTAGATACCCATGTAGTCCACGCTGTAAACGATGAGCGCTAGATATTTGAGGCTTCGACCCCTTGAGTGTCACAGCTAACGCATTAAGCGCTCCGCCTGGGAAGTACGGCCGCAAGGCTAAAACTCAAAGGAATAGACGGGGATCCGCACAAGCGGTGGAGCGTCCGGTTTAATTCGATAATAAGCGTGGAACCTTACCAGGACTTGACATCCCACGATAGCTTTAGAAATAAAGTTTCCTTCGGGCGTGGTGACAGGTGCTGCATGGTTGTCGTCAGCTCGTGCTGTGAAGTGTTCCGTTAAGTCGGGAAACGAGCGCAACCCTTGTCATGTGTTAAATTTCTCACATGATACTGCTCGGGTTAACCGAGAGGAAGGCAGGGATGACGTCAAATCAGCATGGCCCTTATGTCCTGGGCTACACGGGCGCTACAATGGCAAATACAAAGGGTAGCCAAGTCGTAAGACGGAGCTAATCCTCCAAAGTTTGTCTTAGTTCGGATTGAAGGCTGCAACTCGCCTTCATGAAGCTGGAATCGCTAGTAATCGTGAATCAGCCACGTCACGGTGAATATGTTCCCGGATCTTGTACTCACAATAAAAGCGCCAGGCAGTTTAATAATCCAGAGAGTTAAAATCTCTCCCTCTGTTCGTCGCAGAGCGTAATAGAAAGATAGGCCTTAAACCGCGAGGTTGAGGCTGAAGGATCTTAAAATAAACTGCAGTCAGATATTTTCACAGGCAGTATTGACCCTTGATTGGGCGGTGAGCATGGGGAAAATACGCTAAAAATGCCTATCTGAATGCAGGGAACGGAGTATTAAATAACCCTGGGAGATCTTATATTGTCCCACCCAAATTTTTAGTGACTAATAAAAATTGTTATATATTTATTATATGATGAGTAGTCACCATAAATTTGGGCGGGTAATGAAACTTAAGCAATGTAAGAAGTCAGCTGAGTCATAGTAACTTTCAATGCTATATTGAAACGAAGGACTCATTTTAATGTTATGAAGAAAATAAATTTCGACTATATCGTTGGATTGGTAGATGGAGAAGGAAGTTTTACGGTTTATGTAAAAAATCCCTATCTATTGAAAAAAGTAAAGCGTCGATCCAAGGTAGAACCAAGATTTTATCTTAAGCTTATAGACAAAGATAAAGAGAGTCTCTATAAGCTAAAAGAATTTTTTGGGTGCGGAAATGTTTATTTTCAAAGAGATAGAAGAGCCAACCATAGAAATTGTTATCGGTATGAAGTAGTAGCAAGGCAAAATTTGCAGAAGATTATAATACCTTTTTTCAAGAAACATGAATTGAGATTGAGATCAAAGGCTTATGATTTTAAAATTTTCTGTAAAATAATGGAAAAAATAATAAGGAAAGAACATTTAACTCAAAATGGTTTGGAAAGAATATTCTTCTTGAAGATGAAAATGCATTAGAACTCGTCGTATGCGGGAAATCCGCAGGTACGATGGGAACGTCAATGCCAAGTTTCTGGCAGATAATCGCCCGTCACACCAAGAGAGTTGGTAAGTCCTGAAAGATCGCTTTAAGCGGCATTACGGACAGATCAGCAATAGGGGTGAAGTCGTAACAAGGTATCCGTAGGGGAATCTGCGGATGGATCACCTCCTTTCTAGGGAGAAAAATCTTGATTGCTTTCTCGTTTTTCACGAGATACCTGCAATCTACATTGGTCGAGAGATAACCTAAATTTATTTAGAATATCTTTCTGATAAGTTTGATTTTATCAAGCTTATCAAGGTTCTGGAGAGACCTAAACTGCTCCACTAAGTCCTCAGCAGAGTACGCCGAGGCATGTTGGGTAACCATATAAAATTAGAATTTAAAAATCTTGTTTGTTAAGTTTTGGGAAGAGTTTGAGAGCAAAAATTGGCACAGAGCCGAAGCTTAAACCTCCATATGCCACTCGTGTGGTAATACATTGAAAAATGTCGGAGTTGCTCGGACTTTTAGTAAAAGAGCCGTAGAGAATTTTCTACAATCTGCTCAAGTCATTATTGACTATAAACAAGGGATGGCACAGAATCAGCTGACTGCGCTGGGTTAAACCAATTAAGCCCACCCTCTTTCAAACTTTCCCAATCAATTTTAGGGAATCTAATATGATTCCCTCCAAAACTTAGCAAACAAGTAATAAATTTCTCCGGAAACGATTCTGAAGAACTAAAAAGGGGGGAGATTTTAAAAAGACACCCGAGTGGGTGTTTTTTGAGTTGGGGGAGGTATTCTCCCTTGACTTCCACCCCCACGAAGCTAATTTGTCCTTGTTAATAATTAAACAATGACAAACTTATATAAAATTTCATCTCTCAAAGAATTCAAAGCCACAACACGAGAAATAGTAGGAGAGCGTCACATTTAATTTGGTTAATTGTAACATTTATGTTATAATTAGAGCATAAAAATGTTACAATTATTTTGGGTAAAAGAGTAAGATCTAATTTGTTTTTCTCTACACCTGAATTTTTGAAAAAGAATAGCTTCCAATTAATAAAAACAAAAAAGCGACAGCGAGGAGAACACTAATATCGGTTAATAATCCAAATTGAGAAATGTCTGTTAAGATATTTCTCAAAGCGTCTACTCCGTAAGTAAGAGGATTTATTTTTGCTAAGGAGACGATAGTTTTCGGCAGACCCTCTAGCGGGAATAAAGCTCCAGAGAGAAAAAATAAAGGCATGACTAAAAAATTTACGATTAGATGAAAGCCTTGCATATCTTCTAGGTGAGAAGCAATAGCCGTTCCTAAAGCGGTAAAAAGTAAGGATACCAAAAGCATAATAGAGATAGCAAAGAAAATATTTAAATAGCTGATAGGACGAAATCCGGCGGCTAGAGACATCAGTAATACTAAAATCCCTTGTGTGGTAGCTACTGTAGCTCCTCCTAATGTTCGGCCGAGCATAATATTAAAGCGTGAAATTGGGGCTACCAAAGTTTCTTTTAGAAAGCCGAACTGCCGGTCCCAGATTAGTTCCATGCCTGAAAAAGTAGCGGAAAAGATAATGCTCATTCCGATAATTCCCGGAGCTAAAAATTCTAGATAGTTGCCCTCTCCCGCTTTTTGGAAGATTGGTCCGAAGCCGTAACCTAAAGCTAGCAAGAAAAGCAAAGGCTGAGCCAAAGATCCTATTAATCTGGATTTGGAACGAAAATGTCGTTTGATTTGCCTAAGCCATAAAATATAGATTGCGTTCATTTTAAATTAGCGCTTATTTCTAAATAATCTCATTCGATCAATACCAGTACCTATTTCCTCCCGAATGTTTTTCCCTGTTAGTTTCAAAAAAGCTTTCTCGAGTGAACTGGCGTCGGTTTTCTCTTTTAACTCTTTAGCGGATCCATCCGCAATTATTTTCCCATTATCTATAATAACAATGCGTTTAGCAATTTTTTCTGCCTCTTCCAAATAATGAGTGGTAAAGAATATGGTAGTTTTATTTTTCGTATTTAATTTTTGAATATAGTGCCAAACATGATTTCTGGTTTGCGAATCAAGTCCTAAGGTTGGTTCATCTAAGAAAAGTATTTTAGGGTGGTGAATAAATCCGCGGGCGATTTCTAGTCGGCGCTTCATCCCACTGGAGAATTTTTTTACTAGATCTTTCCTGCGGTCCCACAATTCTACGAATTTTAATAATTCTTTAACTCTTTCCCGTCGCACTTTCCGAGGGATACTATAAAGTATTCCATGAAACTCCATATTTTCGTAGGCGGTAAGTTCATCATCTAGACTGGGATCTTGAAAAACGATTCCAAAAGACCGCCGTACTTCGTTTGGATCTTTCAGAGTGTCGTAGCCGTTAATTTTTATTCGGCCGCTATTTTGCCGCAGAAGAGTAGTAAGCATTTTTATGGTGGTTGACTTGCCAGCGCCGTTTGGTCCTAAAAAAGCAAAAAGTTCTCCCTTTTTAACGCTGAAGGAAATATTATCAACGGCAGTTAAGCCGTTGAATTTTTTAGTGAGATTTTTTACTTGGATTGCTTCCATAGAGGCAGGCTATAAAAAAGTAAGAATGGAATTTTTTATTGCACTCCTTCTTTATAGCATTATTGGTTAGATTCTCAAGGGTTGTTTATTTAATTGTTAGCTTATTTGAAACTAACGAATTTTGTAAATAACGCTAGGGTAGCTTTCTTCCGATAGGAGCATTAGTCTTTAACACTTGAGCCAGGGTGTAAAAACCCTGGTTTTATTTTAGTCTAGATCGTCAAGGGGATTACAAAAACGATCTTCTCCGAATTTTCCGGTAGATATTAGTTTCTTGGGAATTATTAAAACTTTCTAAAGTTTTTATTAAAGCTTTATTAAATGGGAAAAAAGTGGTTTAATGAGAGGTAGATTTGGAGATGGAGGAATTACGTAATTAATTACTTACCATGGGGTTAGGTATAAATTAAAAAAATATGGCGGATTTAACATTTATTACTAATGAAAAAGGGCAAAATTTAAAACAAAGATTTGAAGTCTTAATTAAAGATACCAAATTTTTCGATTGTCTAGTTGGTTATTTTTATACCAGTGGTTTTCACGCAATATATAAATCATTGGAAAAAACTGAAAAAATACGAATTTTAATAGGGATTAGTACAAATAAACAAACTTACGAGTTACTTCAAAGAGTTAAATCACATAAAGAGATAAATGAAGAGGTTGGAGATAAAGTAAAATCTGAAATGGATGACTGCGAAAATAATTATTCAGTAGAAGAAGGAACCTATAAGTTTCTTGAGTGGTTAAAAAGCGGAAAATTAGAAATAAAAGCATACCCAGAAGAAAAAATACATTCAAAACTTTATATTATGACATTTGAGGAGGATGATCGTGATGTAGGTAGAGTTATAACTGGATCAAGTAATTTTACACAAAGTGGCTTGGTAGATAATTTAGAATTTAATGTTGAACTTAAAAA
>JAYEHH010000038.1:0-28552 GCA_034716235.1 Patescibacteria group bacterium
CGGAGTTGTAGCTGGAAGTGGAGATGGAAATGTAAGCGGAAGTGCAACAAATCAAAACGTAACTACTGGCCATACTTCTGTTTTTGGAAATGGAAATGGAAATAACGCTTCTACCGATTCCTCTGGCAATATTCTTCCTTAACTAAGCTCTCTAATTGTTATTCTTGCTTATTTTCTACACCTCAGAACTATTTCTGGGGTGTATTTTTATTATCCGTCTTTGTCAAATTTAGAATAAACTATCTTGGCAAGGAATTGCCTAGGCATTCCGGGATTCCCGCTTTCCTGCCTACCGGCAGGCAGGCACGGGAATGACAGGAAAAAGCTGGTTGGCTTGTCTCGCCGAAGGCGGATTGCTCTTCGAGCGAGATTCCCGCTAGCCTCGCCGAGTCTAGGCGGGCCTCTGGCTGGCATTATCAATTGTCCATTATCAATTGTCCATTATCTTCAACTTTACGAAATCCATCTAAGTCTTTATACTTTAAAAATGGTTTGATTATTCGTTAATAAGCAATCGTTCCAAAAATGATTATTTTAAAAATTATTGCTTTATTGATCAGTCTTACAATTCTCGTTATTGGAGCTTTGAAAATTAGAACCGAGATAGGAATCTGGGGATTTTTGGGTGTAATTATTTCATTAATATGGTTACTCGTAGAGTAAAAATAGGAGAAGTGGAGATAGGTGGAGGCAATCCAATAGCTGTCCAGTCTATGTGCAATACTCTCACTCGAGATGTGAAAGCTACCGTTTCTCAAATTAAAAGACTAGAAAAAGTTGGCTGTGAAATAATCAGAGTGGCTGTTCCTGACCAAAAATCAGCTCAAGCAATAGCAGAAATTAAGAAAAAAATTAATATTCCACTGGTAGCTGATATTCATTTTGATTATCGGTTAGCTTTAGCATCTCTTGACTACGGCGCCGATAAAATTAGGATTAATCCTGGAAATATAGGTAGTGTTGCTAACATTAGAAAAGTGGTTCAAAAAGCCAAAGAAAAAAAAGCTCCTATTAGAGTTGGAGTCAACGCTGGATCTTTAGAACTAAAATTGCTTAAAAAATATGGTGGCCCTACTCCACAAGCTTTGGTTGCATCAGCTTTAGACAAAGTGAATATTTTAGAAAAAGAAAATTTTCATAATATTGTTATTTCCCTTAAAAGTAATAATGTGGCTTCTACCATTGAAGCGCACCAGCTAATTGCTAAAAAGACTAATTACCCATTACATGTAGGAGTAACTGAAGCTGGTACTTTTCTCGCTGGAACAGTAAAGTCAGCCATCGCTTTAGGAGCCTTGTTGCCTCAAAAAATAGGGGATACCATTAGAGTCTCTTTAAGTGATGACCCAGTGAAAGAAGTGGAAGTGGGTTGGAAAATTTTAGAAGCTCTTGATTTAAGAAGGAACGCTCCAGAGATTATCAGCTGTCCTACTTGTGCTCGTGCTTCCATAGATGTAATTAAAATAGCCAACAGTTTGGAGAAAAAAATTAAAGGAATGCCTCAGCCAATTAAAATTGCTATTATGGGTTGTTTGGTTAACGGCCCCGGTGAGGCTAGAGAAGCAGACATTGGAATTTGCGGAATTGATAAAGAGCCTCAACATCTTATGTTTTTTAAAAAAGGTAAAATAATTGGTAAGATTAAACAGGAAGAAGCTTTAGATAAAATTTTAGATGAGATTGGTAAATTTAAAGAGAACTAGCCCGCAAGTAAGCTTAAGTTTCCTTTATTGCTTTATTTCTATAAATTGTAGTATCATAGGATAAAATATAATAAACTTTTCTGAAATTTTATTCAGAGAGTGCATTTATGTTTTTTGTATTTACTCAAAAATAAAATCAAGAGCGAATTCTCATAAATATTATTGTCATTATGGAAACACCACTTCATATTGCTATAGTCCCTGACGGCAATAGGCGTTGGGCTAAAAAGAATGGATTAAAGCCATGGGAAGGCCATGAAGCTGGAGCTAAAAACTTAGAAAAAATACTAGAGGTTGTTAAAGAATTAGATATTAAGTATCTCTCTTTTTGGGGATCATCCGAAGATAATCTAAGAAAAAGACCACTTAGTGAAAAAAGAGCGCTTTTAGATATTTACAGAAGATACTTCAAAAAACTTACTGAATCTGAGCGAGTGCACCGTAATAAAATTAAAATTAATGTTTTAGGTGAATGGGAAAAACAGTTTCCCACTTCATTGAAAAAAATCATCCAAGAAGCCAAAGAGAGGACTAAAAATTACGATAAATATTTTATTAATTTTTTCCTAGCTTATTCGGGTAGTCGAGAGATGGAGAAAACTATAGAAAAAATTGCTCAAGATTTTAAGGAAGAAAAGTTTAAGAAAGTTACTGACAGCATTATCAAGGAAAGACTCATTACTAAAGAACTGCCACCAGTTGATTTATTAATTAGGACCGGTTCTTTAAATGACCCTCATCTATCAGCTGGTTTTATGATGTGGGATACTCAAAATTCTCAATTATTTTTTTCTAAAAAAGATTGGCCCGCTTTCAATAAACAGGATTTTAAAAAAGCTATTAAGGATTACGGTCAACGAATTAGAAGATATGGAAAATAATTTTTTCCAAAGACAATCAAGAACTAGACTAATGTCAGGGGATTAATTAAACCCCATAACTATCATAGACAATTTTAATAATTTTATGGAATAAATATCATTCAATGCTTAGAAAAATTATAAAAATTATTATTATCTTGTTTATTTTCCTTGGTTTAATTTATTGGTATGCCGATAGAAAAATGCAAGGCTCAGAAAGCAATTCTCCCGTAGAACAAAAATTTACTATTATTAGTGGCGAAGGAGTTAACCAAATTTCCGAAAGACTAGAAAAACGAGGGCTAATTTCTAATAATGTTTATTTTGATATTTATATTTGGAAAAGTGGACGAGAAGGTAAAATTATTACTGGCACCTATATTTTAAGACCCAACATGACCATTCCAGAAATTGTTGACACCATTACCTCCGGTAAAGCAGAGCCTCAAGATATAAAAATAACCATTATTGAAGGATGGTCCAACAAACAGATTGGAGAATATCTAGCTCAAAAAAATATTATCAGCGAAAAGGATTGGCAAGAAGAAATAGAAAATATAGATAAATACCAAGCAGAATATTCTTTTTTAGAGGATCTAGCTACTACAAAAAATACTTTGGAAGGATTTTTATTTCCTGATACTTACTTGCTTCACCCCGAAACAACCGCAGAAATGATTATAATAAAGATGCTTAATAATTTTAATCAAAAAGTAACCGATACCGTTAAAGAGGACATAGCTAAAAATGGACATTCTTTACGGGATATAATTATTATGGCTAGTATTGTCGAAAAAGAAGCTCCCAAAAAAAATGATCAAAAAATTATTGCCGGTATTTTTTGGAAACGACTGTCAGATAACTACCCCTTACAATCTTGTGCTACTATAAACTATATTCTGGGAACCAGTAAGGAAAAGCTTTCTTTGGCAGATACTAGAATAAATTCACCCTACAATACTTACGTCAATAAGGGGTTACCACCCAGTCCCATTGCTAATCCTGGGATTAATGCAATTATGGCTGCTACTTACCCTCAAGAATCCGATTACTTTTACTTTTTAAATGATCCTGAGACTGGAGAAATAATTTTCGCTAGAACCCTTGATGAGCATGCTCGTAATAAAGAAGAACATAGTCTATGAAATTAAACATTAAGTCAAAAATATTTTTAATTTCTGGATCGGCTGGAGCGGGGAAAGATAGTGTTTTAAAAATCTTAAAAAGAAATACAGATTTATATTGCGTGATTACTACCACCAATAGAAAACCGAGGAAAACGGAACGACAGGGTAATCCCTATTATTTTATTTCTGGGGAAGAGTATGCTGAGCTCATAAAGAAAAACGGATTTTTAGAATATGAGAATGTTTACAGTAATTATTATTTTGGAGTAACTAAACAGGAAATAGAAAAAGCTTTTAAAACTGGCAAACCTATTATCTGGCAGATAGACTATCGAGGACTCAGAAATATAATTAAAATGTTCCCCAATCAGGTCGTAAGTATTTTTATTCTACCTCCATCTTTAAAAATAGCTCGACAAAGAATGAATAAGCGCCAAGGAGATAGCTCAACTATCATTGAAGAACGGCTAGAGTTGGCCAAAAAAGAAATTGTCGCCAGTAAAGAATACGACTATACTGTAGTTAATAAAGAAAATAAGTTAGCTGAAACAATAGCTGAAGTCTTGCAAATTATTAACCAAGAAACTGGTAAAAATTTAAAATTTATTAAATGAATTCTAAAAATAAAAAAAACTTAATCTTAATAGTTAGCCCTCTGAATATTAAGAGAAAGGTAATTATTAAAAACCTGAAAAAGAAAATAGATTTTTACAAAATGATCCTAACCACAACTCGACCAAAACGTCCTCAAGAAATAGAAGGAAAAGATTATTATTTTGTTTCGTGGAAGCAGTTTGAGAATCTTACGGATAATAATAAGCTGATTACCTCCTTTAAACAAAAAGATAATTATTATGGAGTTACTAAAGCTGAACTAGAGGTAGCCAATCAATCAGGGCTTCCTATGATTTGGAGCACTCATTTAGAAAGAGCTTTGAAAATAAAAAGAAAATTGCCTAATATTAAAATAATATTTATTGCAATTTCACTAACGATATTAGAAGAAGAATTAATTAAAATGGGTGTCATTGCTCAAAATGTCATTAATTTAAAAATAATTAAAGCCAAAAGAGAAACAGACAAAGCTCTTACTGCGGTTGATTTTGTGATTAATGTCAAGGGCAACCAATTCCAAAAAATCACTAAAGAATTAGTAAAGGCTATCCAAAAATTTAAGTAGCCCCTTGGTTTCTTTTCTGTTTTGTTGTATATTTATATTGTTCATTCTAAAATCTTTTTAATATCATTAATAAATTGCTCTCAAGAAATAACAAATTATTTTTAACCTAAAATGGAAAAAGAAAAAATAAAACTCTCCGTTGTAATCCCTGCCTATAATGAAGAAAAAAGAATTGGGCCCACAATTTTGGATGTTGATCGCTATTTAAGCAGTCAAGATTATGTTTCTGAAATACTGGTGGTGATTGATGGAGCGACTGATAAAACTGCTCAAGTGGTAAAAAAATATGAAGGGATGGTCCAAAATTTAAGAATCATTGATAATCCAGAAAATCACGGAAAAGGTTATGTGGTAAGACAGGGGCTATTGGAAGCTAGGGGACAATTTCGACTTTTTATGGATGCGGACAATTCTACTACCGTAGATCACATAGCGAAAGCTTTTCCTCATTTTGAAAAAGGATTCTCACTGGTCATTGGCTCTCGAGATATCAAGGGCAGTGAAATTACTGAGCATCAAGCACGGTGGAAAGAACTCTTAGGTAATCTGGGGAATTTAATGATTCAATTTTTAGGAGGATTATGGGGTATTCCTGACACTCAATGTGGTTTTAAGGTGCTTAGCTCAGAAGCAACAAGGAAAATATGCCCTCTAATGAGAATAGATCGTTGGGGTTTTGATATTGAAATGTTAGTGCTAGCCAAACGATTAAATTTTAAAATTAAGGAATTTCCCGTTGAATGGAAAAATGACGCTGAGAGTAAAGTTTCCTTGGGTTCTTATTTCCAAACTTTCAAAGAATTACTTCAAGTAAGATTTAACGTCTGGACAGGTAAATACGGGAAATAATCTATATTATCATTCTCCACTTGTTACTTTTAGCACTACCTAACAACCAATAAAAAAATAGAAGTTAAACCAAGACAATTGAATAAAATCAAAAAAACAATTAGAACAAATCAATCCTCGGTTTCAGAATTACGACAAGATGTAATCACGGGAGATTGGGTGGTAATTGCTACTGGCAGATCTAAACGCCCTGAAGACTATTTAGAAGAAAATACCGATGCCCTAGAAACAAAAGAATGTCCTTTTTGTGACCCAGGGATTAAACATCAAGAGCCAGACACCTTAATTTATTATAAACAAGACGAGGAGTGGAGTCTCAGGGTTTTTCCTAATAAATACCCAGCCTTTTCCAGAAGTAAACGAGTAAAGCATCGTGAAAATGGAATCTATTTTTCCATGGATGGAGTTGGCTATCATGAAATAATAGTAACTCGTGACCACAGTCGGGGGATACCTTTTTTAATGAAAGAAGAAGTAGCTGAAGTTTTAGATGCCTTTAGAACTCGTTATTTAGATTTAATGAATCGGAAAAGTGTTAATTATATAATGTTTATTGAGAATCATGGCAATAAATCGGGAGCATCTTTAGTCCATCCTCATTGGCAAATGTTCGCTATCCCTGTTATTTCTCCCGGAGTTAAATTAGAAATAGAAGGTTCAAGGTTGTACAAAAAAAACAATAAGAGCTGTGTTTATTGCGACATGCTGAAACAAGAACTATCAACCAAGAAGAGAATAGTCGCCCAAAATGATTCCTTCGTAGCTTTTACACCCTTCGCCAGTCGATCAGCTTTTGAGGTTTGGATTATGCCCAAAAAACACCAAGCCTATTTTGAAAGGATAACCGAGCAAGAAGAATTTGAAATAGCTGAAATTTTAAAAATTGTTCTAGAGAAATATTTTTTTAATCTCAAGGATGTTCCTTATAATATGTACTTACATACTTCTCCTTGTGATGGAAAGGATTATAACTTTTATCATTGGCACATTGAACTGTTGCCAAGAACTTCAACCTGGGCTGGTTTTGAACTGGGTACCGGCATAGAAATAAGTACTATTGAGCCAGAAAAAGCAGCTACATTCCTTAGAAAAAAAATAAATTAGCCTTAATGACTGAAAAAATAATAGACCTTTTGGGTAATATCCCTGAACCTTTAATTGTAATAATTTTATCAATGCTTCCAGTTGGAGAATTAAGAGGAAGCATTCCCGTAGGTATCTTAGAATATCATTTAAGCATTCCCCTTGTTTATTTTATTTCAGTTATTGGAAATTTAATTCCTATTGTTTTTGTTCTGCTTTTTCTTGATAAAATTGATAATTGGTTAAGAAAAAAATCAAAGAAAGTTGCAGCTTGTTTTGATTGGTTGTATAAACGAACATATAAAAGGGGAGGTAAGCAATTTAAAAAATGGGGAGCAGTCACTCTAATAACTTTCGTAGCTATTCCTTTACCTATAACGGGAGCTTGGACCGGAGCAGTCTTAGCTCTTTTATTTAAAGTTCCTTTTAAAAAAGCATTGTCCTTAATAGCAATTGGGGTTATAATATCAGGAGTGATTGTAACCATTCTAACAATAACAGCCAGAGGAATTTTGAATCTACCGCCAATTTAGTGTTAAACCGAATTATTCCCCCATGGATTATCATTTTAAGTTATTATTATGTATTTTGTTGCTAATTGGAAAATGAATCCGCCAACTCTAGCTGAAGCCGAAAGACTTTTAAAACAAGTCAAGGCTCAATTACGTATAGTAAGAGACGGAGCTGAAGCAAATATCGTTATCTGTCCTCCTTCAATATTCTTTTCTAAAATTGCAAAATCTAATAATTTGATTAAGTTTGGAGTCCAAAATATTAATTGGGAAGAACGGGGGAGTTTCACCGGTGAAACTTCAATCTTAATGGCTAAAGATTTTGGAGCAGAATATTGTTTAGTAGGACATTCAGAGAGGAAAATATATTTTGGAGAAAATAGCTTGCTGGCTAATAAAAAAATAAAGCTTTGTCTAGAAAAAGGCTTGACTCCTATTTACTGTATCGGGGAAACTCTAGAAGAAAAACAACGGGGGCAAACTAGAAAAATTATTCAAGAGCAATTAAAGGTAGGGCTTAAAGATATTGGCTGGATGGGGATGAAGCATATTATTATTGCTTATGAACCAATTTGGGCAATTGGTACCCAAAATGGAGCTGGGGCAGCTAATCCAGATAATGTGCTTGAGATAAGTATTTTAATAAGAAAGATTCTTTTTGATATTTATGATCAAAAAACCGCTCGTAAAACAATAGTTCTTTATGGGGGTAGCGTAACCCCAAAAAATGTCATTAGTTATCTTCAAAATAATAGTTCCAATGGATTTTTAATTGGTTCCGCCAGTTTAAATGCTTCCGATTTTGTTTCCATTATTAAAAAATCAACCATTCAAAAAAATGTTAGCTGATGTTAAAAAAATTCTTCTTAGCTGCCAAGCAGAAAAAACTGCCATTGGAGCTTTCAATATTTCTAATTTGGAAACTGCTCAGGCAGTAGTTAATGCTGGAGTGGCCACTCAACGACCTCTTGTTGTTCAAATAACTGAATCAACGTTGGAATACGGAGGAGATGTTGAAATAGCAACTTTGACAAGAAATATTATTGAGCAAAGGTCTGATGAAGTGCCTATGGGGCTACATCTTGATCATGGTAAAACTTTTGAGATATGTAAAAAAGCGGTTGATTTAGGCTTCAATTCAATAATGATTGATGGTTCCGCTTTGTCTTTTGAAGAAAATAAGAACTTAACTAGAAGGGTTACTGCTTATGCTCAAAAATATGGAGTTACCGTCCAAGGGGAACTGGGAACTGTTCCTTATCTAGGAAAGCATCCAGTGGATAATGGTCCAGATATCTGGGATGAATACATGACCGATCCGGATCAAGCTCTTGAATTTATCAATTATACCTTAGTAGATTCTTTGGCTGTTGGTATTGGTAATGCCCATGGTTTTCAGAAAGAAAGAGAAGTACCAGATTGGGATCGCTTAGTAACAATCAGAGAAAAAATTAAGACACCTCTCATTCTGCACGGAGCTTCAGATTGGACAGAAGAAAAAGCAACTAAAGCGATAGAAGGGGGAATAACCTGTTTTAATGTTGACACAGATCTTCGAATTGCTTTTGTAGATCAACTTTGCAATACTTTTACCAAAGGTTGCGCCATGGAAGACCCTCGTAAAATCATGGGAAGAGTAAGAAATTCTGTTCAGCGTAAAACAGAAGACAAAATTAAAATGTTTGGCAAGAAATTATGAGAAAAGTGTATTTAGATTACGCTGCCACAACACCAACCGACCAAAGGGTAATCCGAACGATGTTCCCTTTTTTTAATCAAAAATTTGGGAACGCTTCTTCTCTTCATAGTTTTGGGCAAGAAGCAAAAAGGGCAGTGGATGATAGTCGCAATAAAATTGCCCAGACTTTGAAATGCAAAGAAGAGGAAATAATTTTTACCAGCGGTGCTACCGAAAGTAATAATCTAGCCATTAAAGGTGTTTTTAAAGCTCTCTCTGATAAATTTAAAAAAGATGTAAAGGGTAAATTCCATTTCATAACAACTCAAATTGAACACCCTTGTATTTTAGAATCTTTTGACGCTTTGAAACAGATATTCCCTAGAAAAATATCTGTAACTTATCTCCCCGTAAACAAATATGGATTAATTGATTTAAAACAACTAGAAAAAAGTATTCAAAATAATACCGTCTTGGTTTCAATTATGTTTGTAAATAATGAGATTGGAACAGTCCAGCCCATAAAAGAAATAGGCTCCATGCTAAAGAAAATAGCTAGACGCCGAAGCCATGGAGATCTTCCTCTTTATTTTCACAGTGATGCTACTCAAGCTCTTTCTTATTTTGATTGCAATTTGCAAAAGCTAAGCCTTGATTTATTGACTTTTTCCGGACATAAAATATATGGGCCCAAAGGAGTGGGAGCCTTAGTAGCAAGAGAGGGAATTTTTTTACAAGCTATTTTACAGGGAGGAGAGCATGAATGGGGTAAGCGTTCAGGAACCTTAAATGTACCTGGAATTGTAGGTTTAGGAGAAGCGGTTAAAATTGCTCACCAAGAAAGATCCTCCATAATTAAATCTGTTCAAAATTTAAGAGATTATTTTATTAAAAAAGTAACTCAAGAAATCAAAGGCATAAAACTAAACGGATCTCTAGAACAAAGAGCACCCAACAATGCTAACTTCAACTTTAAGGGGATAAAAGGAGAAAGCTTGCTAACTTTATTAGATCAAAAAGGGATTGCTGTTTCCACCGGATCAGCTTGTTCTTCGGGAAAAATACAATCTTCTTATGTACAATTAGCCATTGGAAATACTACCGCAGAGGCTCATAGCAGTGTTCGCTTTACCATGGGAAAGTATTTGACCAAAGAAGATATCAATTATACTGTAAAGGAATTAAAAAAAGCAGTGGATAAATTAAGAGGAATATCAGGAGAGTTATAAATTATTTTATTACTAATAGAATGTATTCTAAAAAAGTTTTAAATCATTTTGCTAAGCCTCGTAATTTAGGAGAGATTAAAAACCCAGATGGAGTGGGGGAGGCCATTAATCCTGTTTGCGGTGATTCTACTAAAATATCTATTAAGGTCAAAAAAATAGACGGTAAAGCTGTCGTTGATGATATCAAATTCCGAACCTTAGGCTGTGTAGCTGCCGTAGCTACTTCTAGCCTAACCACTGAATTGGCCAAGGGGAAATCCCTTGCGGAAATTAAAAAATTTACCAGAGATCAGGTGGTTTGGAAGTTGCATGGATTACCTATTAAAAAGGTACATTGTTCTAATTTAGCCTTAGATGCTTTGAAAAAAGCTATTCAGGATTATCAATCTAAACAGAGATCCAAACAGAAACCAAAATCAATTAAGAAAATAAGGAATAAGAGCAAATAGAGGAGTGGAGTTATATTTTTTTACCTAGAGAGTGATTAGTTTTGTATTTCTGTTATTCCTGCGCCTGCCGAAAAGAAAGTTTATTTTGACTTAACATAATGTAAGTTATGTTATATAATTAAAGAGAAACAGGTTTGTAGAGTTAACAAGTTACACTACTTTTATCGTTTCTTGGAAAATCTTATGAAAATAAATATCGCTATCCCCAAATTCCTTCAATGGCTCGTAGTTGCCAAACAATACTCTCCCAAGACCGTTGAGCAGTATAAACGCTATCTCAACCACTTTAATAAATTTCTTCAAAAAAACAAGGTCCTAGAAGCCTCTAGGTTGAATTTAAATTTAATAAATGACTATAGGTACCTTTTAAGTAAAAAAAAGTTAGAGCCGGATACTCAGAACTATTATCTAATCATTATTCGCTCCTTTCTAAAATATCTAGCTAAAAATGATATTAAGTCCCTTGATCCTTTAAAAATTGACTTAGCTAAAAAGAAAGACCGCCAAGTGTCCTTCTTGACTGCCGAAGAAATTGAAAAAATGTTCAAAGTTTGCAAGCAAAATAAGATTAGTGGCTTACGAGATCAAGCAATTATTGAAGTTTTATATTCAACTGGACTTAGAATTAGTGAACTTTGTTCGTTAAATATTGAAAACATTAATTTGGAATCTAAGGAATTTGCAGTGCGAGGAAAGGGTCGTAAGGTCCGGGTTGTTTTTTTAACCGATAGGGCAGTAGCTATTTTAAAAAAATATCTAGCTGGAAGAAAAGATAATTACTCCCCTCTTTTTATAAATAAAAAAAAGGCTTCTGACATAACAGACAACGAAAAAAGACGTTTGTCAAGAAATTATATCACCACTACTATTTCTCGCATAGCTCGTTTGGCTGGCATTACTAAACCTGTATCCGCTCACACTCTACGTCATTCTTTCGCTACTACCCTCCTCCAATCTGGGGCTGACATTAGAAGTGTTCAGGAAATGTTGGGTCATGCCAGCATTAATACCACTCAAGTTTATACTCACGTAACCAATAAAAAACTTAAGGAGATTCATAATAAATATCATAAATAAAAAAGGACCGAACATTATTAATGCCGATCCTTGTTGTGGTAATTTTAATCTTCCTCCTCCCCTTCTAACAAGATTTCTCTGGCTACATCTAAGATTAATAATTTATCTTCTCTTGAATACCCTGAGAGAATCTTCACAATTTGAAAAAATTTCTCCTGGAGATCCATCTCCCTATTGCCAACCTCCATTTCCCCAAGCTGATTTTTTTCTTTTTCATCCATAATATCTTTCTCCTTCCCCTTCCTTTTCCAAAATATGTAGAACTCCCTTAACTATTCGTATCTTATCCACTTTAGAAAAATTTCTACGTGGACGTGACAAAATCTTCATAATTCTCAAAACTTCTTTATGAAGATCAGCTTCTGGACTCATTTTTATTCCCCCTGCCATCACCATGTTCATTCCCATATCGTACCTCCTTTTTAAAACTTTTTAACTTGATAACTTTATGAACTTTCTACTTTAAAACTTCATCTGTTCTCCGCTTCAACAATGCTCCGTATCACTTCCTGCCTCTTGGACATAGCAGGTCCTGGCGATTCCGCCATTTCCTGCATCATCTTCAAAATGGCAAAATTAGAATCCAAGGAAGCATAACCTTCAGCGTTTTCTATCTTTCTTTCATTTTCTCTTTCCCATTCTTTAATCACTTTTTCTACTCTTTTCTTAACTTCTTTTAATTTAAACCTCATGCAAGGACAAATTCCATCTGCCTCAGGAAATATCCTATGGCAGATATTTATGCAATAGCTATTCAGCTGTGAATAGCTAATCCCCAAATAATTAATTGCGGGACAAATATCGCTTGGCTTTTTATACGCTAGCCATCGCTTTGCCGCTGTGTTGATCTCTTCATCCCAATTCCTTGGAACTTCTATTCCTTCAGCTTTCTTTGTCATTACCCCCTCCTCCTTTAAAAGATAAACTTTCCAAGAATCCCTTTATTCTTTACCCTCTCCTCTAAAACTCTCCGGAGTGGAATAGCTTCTGGCGAAAAGTCCACATTTCTTCTTTTTCCCATTCTTTAATCACTTTTTTTACCCTATTTTTTACATCTTCTAAAGATACTAAGGCACAGGGACAGTCACCATATACCTCGGGAAATAATCTATAACAAAAATCCTTACAATATTTTTTTAATTCCAGCCCCCTAATACCTAAATAATTTTTCACTGGACAAATATTTAAAGAATCTTTATCTGCAAGCCATCTTTTGGCCGCCATGTTAATCTGTTCATTCCAATCTTTTGGAATTTCCACTTCTTCTAATATTTCCACTTTTCTGATTTCCTCTCCCATGTCATCCTCCTCTGAATTTAAATTTTTAAGGTACTTCTCTGACATAAAAAGTTATCATTTTTTGGTAAAATTGTCAATATTTTCTTTACTGAATTTTAAGCTATTATCTCCAGCTTAGAAAATAAACCAAAATGCCTATTTTAAGCTAAAATAACACTACTTCAGCCATCCTATTGACAAAGTTTCTAATCCTACTAAGCTAATGAGTCTAGTTAAAAAATCACTGCGTTGCTATTGACTTTATTTTGGTTCTATGCTATGATGCATGGTTCTGTCAGGAGGCAGGATTTTTTATTTCTTAAGCTCATAAAAGCTTGAGAACCCTGATTGGGAAATTGTTAGTTCCCGGTCTCGGTATTAATAATTAACGCATTCTATGCGTAAATTACAAAGTGTTATTTCGACCAAAGACTTAAGATTCAATGAAGTCGGGAAAATATCTTTAGCCATCTTATTCATCATCATCACAATCCTAATTTATAGTAAGGTGGATGCCAAAGAGAATACTTCCAATTCTATCTTTGTCAAAAACAATTTTTTGGAAGAATTAAAGAAAAGTGAGAACAGTAAAGATTCTCTTAATAAATCACAAGAGAGAACTATAACTTTTAAAATTAAGCTGGGCAGTCAGAAGAATGAATTAAAGAGAGTATTATACCGAGTTGACTCATTCTATGCTGTTAAGCAAAGCCAAAAGAATAGCTACAAGCTAGAGGATGAGAAAGTAGTAAAAAATGAGCAAACAGCCAAGATAGAACAAGAGGAAAGACTGCGTGAAGATGTTGCCAAGGAATTAACTGGCACCAAAATGGAGCCGATGATTAACCATATCGCAGCTCAAAATAGAGAAACCGCTGCTTTATTGGTAGGAATTGCCAGAATTGAAAGTGGTTACAGCCATAACTACAGTTATAACTTTTGGGGTTATGCTGGTGGTTATTATGGATTTAGTAGCCCTGAACAAGCCGTAGAAACTGTGAGTAAAAGAATCGACCAACTTAGAAACCAGGGGTTAAATACTCCTTCTAAGATTGTTACTACTTGGAAATGTGGTAGAAGTTGTGCTAGTCATGCACCAGGTAGTGTCCAAAGATGGGTTTCTACTGTAAGCGGTCCTTATAATAGAATTGCCATGAAATAAATCCACTCTGGATTGCAAAAGGCGACCATTTATGGTCGCCTTTTTGTATCCCCTGCTCTTTGTATTCCCTATTCAATACTTTTTAAATTTCATCTCTTCTAGATTTTTAGATTGTAGAAATCTTTGCTTTTATTTTGGTTCGTAAATTATCATTTGATCCATATAAATACCTGATCCATATAAAGCTGAAATATTATCTTTCGTTGAGTTAAGATATATATTAGATCCCCAATAAGGGTCATGAACAACATACTTTCCTTTCTTGTCTTTACTATGAATAACTACATAGTGGCCAGCTCCCCTGCCACTAGCTCCAACAAACACAATAACTGGATTATCTTTCTTTAATTGCTTATCAATGGTTTTCCAGCTAAAATTGCCATGTCCCGTAGAAGATGTACGCTCTACCCCCTGCCAACTACCAGGCCAAACAATCAGGTCATAATAGAAAATTCTTTGTTTGGCTAAAATCCCTGGATCCACTTTTGCTCCGTGATAACGCAAAACCATAGCCACACAAGTTACTGCGCATCCATAGGAACCCATTTTGGTACGAGACATACCTATATTATTACCCGCCCATCTTGAATCTCGTTGAGAGTAATACCAACTTGTTGATGCTAAACCAGTTTTAGGTTTTTTCTGATGAGACCTAATTCGAGCCAATTCTCCCGAATTTTCTGCCATCATCTCGTCAATATTTCCTAAAAGCGTTTGCTTCTGAGACTCTAGATTGCCTAATAATTCTTGATATTTTTCTTCCTCCCCTTGAGTTGAGTCTAATAGGCTTTCTTTGGCATTCTGCTCCGACTCTAAATAAAATTTATTCCGCTGATTTTTTTTCTTCAATCTCTCCAACTCTTTATGCTTATTTTCTTTTTCCTCTCGCTTATTTTGAAGGTCGTATTTAACTCGATTGATTTCATCTAAAACTTCTTTAGTTTTATCATTTACTTGATTCAATTGTTCTTCTCCGGAAAAAAACTCTCCCAGGTTATCATATCTTAAAAGAAGCTCTACCGTACTATTAAGGCTATTGTGATAGATGGTCTTAATAAGCTCTTGGAGAACTTTTTGATTGTACTCTATGCTAATATCCTTCTCCTTTATTTTTAGTTCCAGTGCCTTAATCTCTAGTTCGGCTAAGCTCATTTCTCTTTCTGCTTTTGAAATTTCTCCCTCGGCCTTTTTTATTTCTCCCTCCATAATTTCTATTTGGCTTCCTAAAGTAGCTTGTTGCTGTTGTTTTAGTTCAATTAAGCTTTCATAGGTCTGAATTTTACTTTCTATTTGTTCTAACTCATCTTCCTGGTTCTCAATTTGTACTTCAAGACTTTCTGTATTAGAATCATTGGGTTGCCCAGTAATTTCCTCCTCTAATGCCTCCACTTCATCCTCTGCCGCTTTGACTAAATAAACACCAGCCGGTATTAATAAGGTTAAAGTCAATAGAAAATAAATTGTTTTTTGAAAAAATTTCATTTTACTCAATTATTCCCCAGCGAGTTGAAACCAACACAGCGCCGGCAGAAATTAAAAATATAAAAAGGTCTATGGCAAAAGCCATCTTACTAAAAGTACCCTTGATACTCCGAGTAAGATAGTTCACTAATGTAAAATAAACCACCAATAATAAAACACTAAGGGTTAAATATCCAAAAGGCAAAAAGATAACTCCCCAACTCATAATTGCCAAGCAATAAGCAATAGTAAAACTATAGAGCCAATATCGATTAGCCTTCCTTCCTTTAATGTCAGCCGTTTTAAGTAGTTGGTGAGTAGCTACTACTACAATAGCATATAATGCCGAAGAGATAATCCAAAAATCAATATTCCGATTCAAATAGATGGCAAACAAAGAGGCTGCCCAAATAAAAATAACAGTGAAAGAAGTGATGAAATTTATTTTTTGGGCGGTTTCATCTTGGGCGTTAGCATTGATTCGATAAACTCCTAAAATAATAAGGTAATAAATCAAGCCACTAATTGCAATATAGACTTGGAGAAAAACCCCTCCACTGATAAAAAACGAAAGAATAGCTGACCCTGCAAAGAAAAGAATTGGCAATAACGAATTATGCCAAGCATTGGTGGCTAGCCGGGTACCGGCAATTATAACGACTAAAAGAATTCCCAGAATCCAAAATCTCCATTCAAAACGATAAATCATTAATTCGTAGCCCGCCAGAACAACCAGGGAAAGTAAAATTGGTTTTAAATGAAAAAACATAAATTACTTACTTTTAATTTTATTTTTAGGTTTCATGGTAGGAAAAAGAATAGTATCTCTAAGATTATCCTCCCCTTCCAGTAAAGCAAAAAACCGATCCAATCCCATTCCCCAACCAGCCACTGGAGGCATTCCATATTCCATAGATTTTACAAAATCATGATCGTAAGGCATGGTCCCTTCGTCTCCTTCTTTAGCTAAGCGTTGTTGTTGCTCAAACCTCTGTCTTTGTTCGGCTGGATCATTTAATTCGTTATAAGCCTTAAGTAACTCCCAACCATTAACCACCAGTTGCATCGCCATTACAGTCTCGGAATCATCTGGATTAGCTTTGGCTAAAGCCATAAATTCTTTGGGATAATCAACTACAAACACCGGTTGAATAATTTCTTTCCGAATAGTTTTTTTAAAAAGTTCATCTAATTTTGATGCCCAACCCATCTTCTTGCTAAAATCAACCTTTTCTTCTAATCCTCTTTCTTTAACGAACTGATCAATCTTCTGAGGAGTATCCAGTTCTTCCAAACTAACTTTTAGATATTTTTTAAATAAATCGGCAAATTTTTCTCTGGGATAGGGTGGCTTTAAATCAATGGTTTTTCCACCCAGTGAAACTTTAAAATTTTGATGGGTTTTTTCAATTATCTCTGCTATCATCTGTTCCGTGAATTCCATTAATTTAGCATAGTCCGCATAGGCCCAATAGAATTCAAACATAGTAAATTCTTGTAAATGAGCAGGTCCCATACCCTCGTTGCGAAAACACTTACCAATTTCAAATACTTTTTCAAAACCACCTACCATTAATCGCTTTAAGAACATTTCAGGAGCAATACGGAGATAAAGATCAAAGTCTAAGGCATTATAGTGAGTGGTAAATGGCTTGGCGTAAGTTCCTCCATAAACAGTTTGCAAAACTGGAGTTTCAACCTCCATAAAACTTTGTTGCCACATAAATTCCCGAATTGTTTGTATCATTTTAGAACGACGCTTAAATTTTGCCATTGTTTCCTCGTTGGCAATCATTTCTAATTCTCGAAACCGTTGCCTAGCGTCATCATCGGCTATTCCTTTGTATTTATCGGAAAGTGGTCGCACCGATTTGGAAAGTAGGGTTAATTTTTTCACTAAAATTGATTTTTCTCCTTTCCGAGTATCAAAACGCTCCCCTTCTGCTCCAATAAAATCACCTAAGTCTAAATTCTTAATCCATAGTTTATAGTCACCTTCAAATTCCTGGGTATTTAAAACTAGCTGTATTTTCCCACGAGCATCTTTAAGGTTGAGAAAAGCAATTTTCCCCATATCTCGAAAAAGTATAATTCGTCCTGCTACTTTGGCAGACTCCCCTATTTCCTTTTTTAAAACTGCTTGAGAATCTTCTTTTTCAAAACAAATTGAAGGATACGGATTAATTCCTTCCGCTTCAAATTGTTTAAGTTTTTTAATTCTTTCTTCTTTAAGAGTAAAAGATGAGGGCATGGTTATAAAGTTTAAATTTTGGAAAACTACGGTCATTCCCGCGAAGGCGGGAATCCCGAGCAAATTTAGGAAAGGCTATCGTTAACCGTAGAGACGGGTTTTCACCCAGAGGGTGACCAGCCAGCCTCGCCGAGTCTAGGCGGGCCTTTGGCTGGAAAACCTGTCTTTACAAACAATATCATAAAAAGAGATAAATTTCAATATCACAAATTGCTATCTAACTCACGGTTGTACCCTTAAAATCTTCTCCCTTAATTGCTTTTTTTAGGTTGGTGAGATTTTTACCATTCAAGTTTATAACGGTCATCTTTTTTTTCTGAGCATAACGGATAGCCGATGGATCTAGAGGAGCATGCATCCGTGGTTTCCACTCATCTCCTATCATTTCTCTTAGTTCCTGCCAGCTTATTCGCTCCAGAGCTTTAGCATCTGAATGTTTATTGGGATCTTTGTTGAAAATATAATCTGTATTAGTGGCCGTAATTATTTTAGTTACCTTCAGTTTATCGGCTAATACTAATGCGACATAATTGGTAGACCAGCCGGGTTTCCAGCCAGCTCCCACTAAAATATCTGTTTGCCAGTTTAAATCAGCGGTAGGATTGGTAACAATTTGAGAATGGCATTTCTCCCCCAAAACACCAACTAACAATCTGGCATTGAGCCGACTGGCATAAATACCAATCCAATCCAATCCAACATCGTTCACCTTGGCAATTTTTTTAGCTATTGCGTTATACCGACTGTTAATTCCTCCTCCTCCTACTACCAAAATAAAACGATAATCTTTACTAAATTTTGTTACAAATTTACAAAATTTTTTAATATAAATCGGGTCTGGTAGGTCTGGTGTCATTATAGATCCCCCGAATTTAATTAAAATTTTTTTTCTCATAAAGGCGGTCAATTAATTATTAATTTGCGCCTAGCTAACAATTATTTATTTTCAATTCCAATTATTTTATATTTCATAGTTCCTTCGGGAACTTGAACCGATACCGTGTCCCCTAATTTTCCTCCCAATAAAGCCGCTCCAATTGGAGATTCATTGGAAATCTTATTTGAAGCCGGATTAGCTTCATCACTGCCTACAATATCAAAAAGACGTACCACTTTCATGGCCCGAACCTTAACGGAGCTACCTAATTCAACTTTTTTACTTTGGCTATTTTTTCTAATTACGGTGCTATTTTTAGCAATTGATTCTAATTCAGCAATTCTTTTCTCATTTTCAGTTTCTCGAGATTTAGCTTCGCTATATTCTGCGTTCTCGCTTAAATCTCCCTGCTCTTTAGCTTCCTTTATAGATAGAGATATCTCTTTCCGAATATTCTTCTTCCTATTATCTAGTTCTTCTTTAATTTTTTTGAGACCTTCTTTGGTCAGATATTTACCATTTCCCATTTTTCAAATGGTTAATTAATTATTTAAAAACAGGCCTTGACCATTGAGGGCCACAACCCGCTTTTTGAAATTATTTGATTAGGTTTTAAAAAAGAATAAATCGCTTCTTTTAACTCTAAATAAGATATAATAATTTCATCTTTTGTCAAATGAAATTAATTCATTGCCCACCGTTACTGCAATTTTATCCCAATTGTAGTTTTCCTTGACTTGACCTGAATATTTTTCTCTTAATTCGGTTTTGCTCTCCCTCTCTCTTAAGGCTTGTTCTATAGCCCTCGCAATCTCTTGAACATTATAAGGATCAGCAAAATAGACCATGTCTCTATATAATTCTAGCAAAACTTCAATCTTGGCAGCTACCACTGGAACATTCAAGGTTAAGGCTTCTAAAATTGTCCTTCCGAATCCTTCCGAAAAACTTACACAAATTAAGCATTGAGCGTGCTGAATCAAAAAATCTTTTTCTTTTTTATTGACATAGCCTATTTTTTTAATATCTTGTTTCCATTTTGAATGATTAATTGCTTGTTGAATTTGTGAGTATCCATGCCCTTCTGTTCCTAATAACAACAGCTTAAGGTTTTTTTGTTTTTCTTTAATGAGGTTAAAGGCCTTTATTATCCCTTCAATATTTTTTCGAGCTCCTAAATTACCTACATAAATTAAATAAGGCTGACTTACCATTGCTCGTATCCTCGGAGTAATTTTCGCTTGAGAGATTAATTTCTTGCCCTTAGTTATTTTGGCTCCCTGATAAACAACTCGCATTTTCTTTTTATCAATTCCGTAAAATTTTACCGCTTTTTTAAGAGTGGTGGCAGAGACAGTGAGCACTTTGTTAGCTTTAGCCAAACTTTTTTTCAATAACCACTCGTTAATTAATCTCGAGAAAAAAGAATAATGGCTAGGAGTTTCTTTCATTTCAAGACCGTGCAGAACGTAAACTGTTTTTTTGTTAAAGAGCAGTGGCAGAGCATGACTAGGGCTAAAAATAACATCTACTTTTAAAAAGCGAGCCACCAAGGCCAGTCCTAATTGACTCCAGAAAATTGGGCAAAAATAAATTGGACGAAAACTCCAATTAGGAGGCAGTTTTTGAGAAAAACGAGTAACCTCCCGCCCCGGTCGTACAAATAAAATTATTTTCCGGTTGTTAAAAAGATAATTATTGTCAATTAGAGCTTCTATTAATTCTCGGGCATATTCTCCTACCCCACTTCGTTCTTTCGCAAAAGCTCTAGAAGCGTCAATACCAATCATCATCACCCTTTAGTAATAATACTTTTTTTATAAACATCAAGACTATCAAGAATCGTGGAAGTTCCCCGAGAGACACAAAGTAACGGATCGTCAGCTACATAACAAGGAACCCCTACCGATCGAGCAATTAATTGATCAAGATTTTTTAAGAGACCTCCTCCTCCTGCCAACACTATTCCTCGGTCAATAATATCAGCTGCTAATTCTGGAGGAGTTTCCTGCAACACTTTTTTAATAGCCTGGATTACTTCCCCTAATTCATCGGTAATGGCCTCTACCGTTTCATTGGTTTTTAAAACAATTGTTTTCGGAAGTCCAGCCATCATATCTCTTCCCTTGATCTCTATCTCTTCTTCCTTATTTCTAATAACGGCACTTCCTATTTCAATTTTGATTCGTTCGGCTGTTTGGTCTCCAATCGCCAATGCATATTTTTTTCTAATGTATTCTTTAATTGCTTCATCAAATTTATTTCCCCCTACTCTACTAGAAGTAGCGGCCACTATTCCCCCTAAAGAAATAACGGCTACTTCTGTTGTTCCTCCTCCGATATCAATAATCATATTACCCGAAGCCGAATCAATAGGAATCTTGGCTCCGATAGCCGCTAAAATTGGTTCTTTCACTACATAAGCTGCCTTAGCTCCTGCCTCTAGAGCTGCGTCAATCACGGCTCTTCTTTCCGTAGAAGTAATTCCAGCCGGAATAGAAATTACCACTTCTGGTCTAAAAATTCTAAACCGCCCTTCTACCTTATCTATAAAATAGCGCAACATGGCCTCAGTAATTCTAAAATCAGCTATCACTCCATCTTTCATTGGACGAGAAGCCTTAATTAATTCCGGGGTCCGACCAATCATTTCTTTGGCCTTTTTCCCAATAGCTAAAATTTTATTGTCTTCAATTGACACCGCCACTACCGAAGGCTCGTTTAAAATTGTCCCCTTGCCGGGAACCGATACCAGGGTATTCGCCGTTCCTAAATCAATTCCAATTTTTTTAACAAACATAAGATAAGTTCGTAAAGTTTATAAAGTTTATAAAGTTAGAAAGTTCGTAAAGTTCCTAAGGTTCGTAAAGTTCATAAAGTTCATAAAGTTCGTAAGGTAACAGCACTTTTAACTTTATAAACCTTACAACTTTACAACTCTTACCCTCTCCTTATCTCCACCCCTATCTTCTTAAGCCGCCCCTCAATATCTTCATAACCTCGGTCAATAATTTCTGCATTATCAATAACACTTTTTCCTTTAGCAATTATGGCTGCTAAAAGCAAAGTAATTCCAGCTCTAATATCCGGACTTTCAATGTGCTTTCCTAGAAAATTAGTCGGTCCACTTACTACTACTCGATGAGGGTCACACATTATAATATCAGCTCCCATTCTATTTAGAATATCAGTGAAGAAAAGTCGCCCTTCAAAAATAGCATCGTGGACTAGACTCACTCCTGAGGCCTGAGTCATCAATAAAGTATAAATAGGTTGTAAATCCGTAGCAAATCCAGGATATTCATGGGTCTGGATAGGTGATCCTTTAATTCTTTTTTTGACAGGAATGGTCCGCACTGAATTTTTTCCTATTTCTACATTGGCCCCAATTTCCTTCAATTTTTCCCAGAGTATTTCTAAATTATTAGGATTGCAATCTTTAATTATCAAATCGGCGTTATTCATAATCCCCATCATCACAAAGGTACCGGCTTCAATCCTATCGGGCATGGTAATAAATGTTCCCCCCCTTAATTGTTTTACTCCTTCAATTGTTAGAGTACTGGTCCCGATACCTTTAATTTTAGCTCCCATTTGGACAAGACACTCGCAAAGATAAGCAACCTCTGGCTCTAGAGCAGCATTGTCAATAACAGTAACCCCGTCAGCTAAAACTGCTGCCATAGTCAAAGTTTCTGTCCCAGTAACACTAATTCTAGGGAAAAAGATGCTAGCCCCCTTTAATCTACCTTTTATTTTTAATTCGTACCGAGAATCAGCTTTCTTTATTTCTACTCCCATTCTCTTAAACCCTTCAATGAAAAAATCAATGGGTCTTTTTCCGATAACATCACCGCCCGGATGAGGGATAGAAAGCTTTCCATTTCTGGCCAGCAATGGTCCAGAAAAAACAATAGACGCCCTTACCTTACGAGCATCTGCGGAATCTATATCAGACCGACTCAATCCTTGAGATTCAATTTTCAATTCCCGTTCTCCAGTCTTAGTAACCTTTACTCCTATTTTTTCTAAAAGATCCGTCATGACCTTAACATCTGCAATCTGAGGAACATTTTTAATAAAGCAGGGCTCTTCAGTCAAAAGAGAGGCTGCCAAAGCTTTGGTAACAAAGTTTTTAGCTCCCCTCACAGTAATTTCTCCACCTATTTCTCGTTGCCCATTTATAAAAAAGCTGTCTCCCATGATTTTATTTTAAAAAATTATTAAGTTTGTGGAAACAGGATTGCCGGTCAGAGACTGGTCATCTCTTTTTACCCCTGTCACCCCCGCGAAAGCGGGGGTCCCGAGCAAATTTAGGAAAAACTATCTTAGCAAAGGGGAAAAGGAATCGCCAGCCAGAGGCCCGCCTAGACTCGGCGAGGCTGGCTGGTCGCTCTTCGAGCGGGATTCCCGCTTGCCTCGCCGTGTCACAAAACTGTAATGGATACATTAGTTAGCGAGCTTAGGCGGGCTGGAGTTTATCCTGTCGAATGACGGGACGGGAATGACATGTTGTGTTAGTTTCCTCTTAATTTGTTTGGAATCTCTGTCTAGCATTCACCAACTGGCACTTTCCTACCTATCTTATTTACAATAACACTAATTACAATAGCATTCTATAGTGAATAATCATAAAAAACAACCAAGGACAGTTAGAATTTGGGGAGGATATTTTTTACCATCCGCACTCTTTAATTTCAGTTGTCGACAAATTGTCGATAACTCAGTTTTTTCATCATCAGACATCCTCCTCTTAACTCTGTACCAATAGTCTTTTGAGTCAGTACTTTCTGTCAGAGCTCCCACAATATCAACTACCGAATAAAACCATTCGTTCGCATGCCAAATTCGCCGTATTTTACTGCTTCGGAAAAGTACTATTTTATTATTTTTCTCAATATTATTTAGCATAATCACTGGTAAGTAATTAACTACATAAAGATACTATTTATTGCTTTACACATGTCAAATAACTTGCTATATTAATAATAGAATACATATGAAAAACACCTCTTCGGGTCCTGTCCCTTAGCGGTGTTTTTCTTTAAATCCGAGTTTTTCCTTTAAATTAGCCATAAAAACTATCTTTTCTTTAGCCGTCTTCTTAAGTAAAACCGAACAAGTTTTAACATAAGGGCTTATCACAAATTTAAGTTTCTGTTGCTTGTATAAATATTTTACCAAAGAATAAAAATCGCCATCACTTGTCACAATCACTGCCTTATTATACTTCTTATAATCAAGCATAGCTTGTAAAACCAAATCGGCGTCAACATTTCCTTTAATGTTCCCCTGCTTATCTGGCAATGTTGGCTTAAAGACTAAAACATACCCATACTCTTGAAGAGATGAATATAAATCTTGATTTTTGGGAATATAGCCAATAAATAAATAAGCAACTTTTATTTGGTATTTCTCTCTAAGATAAATTCTAAATCTTTTATAGTTCAGTTTCCATCCTAAACTCTGAATACCTAAATTTAAATTTTGGCTATCTATGAAAGCATAATTTTTTTGTTTGAGTTGTTTTCTGGGCATAGTTTTAGTGGTAAGTAATTAATTACGTAATTCTTTTTTTATTGATTTGGATTTCATACTGAAGTTGTTTGTGGAGTTGGCAAGCTAAAAGGTAGAAAATAAAATTAGTTTTTTTGATTTTTTAAGTACTCTTTTATTCTTTCGCGATTTTCGTTTCCCTTGTTACCCTTAAAATATAACTCAATAAATTCTATTCGCTGTTCCTGCTCAAAATAGACATATACAACACGGAGCGATGAGCCTCTCAAATACCTGCAGAATAAACGAGCTTTTAAAACATAGAAAACCTCTGTTTGGGTGATTATATAAAAATGCCTGCCGATTCCCAAGGGCACCTCATCCAAAACCTTTTTAAGCTCTGCCAAATCACTATTTAAAGTCTTAAACTTTTTGGACAATTTTTTAAAATCTTTTTGAAACTCTGCCGTGCTGTTAAAGCTCATCTTCATAATTTCTAACTGAATGATCGTCGTCGCGATAAAAAACGGTTTCGTAGCTTATTTCTGCTCCCATCTTGTGGACTCTCCACGGAGTATCCGAGTGAGAGTAATCACTTAATTCGGTAGCATTTTTCCAAGCCAAGCGCGCCAAAACCTCATCAATGTGTTGGATTTCTTGAGCTGATAAAACTTTTAAATCAGCTGACCGGCGTGGCAAGTATTTCTTTTGTTCGTATTGAAAATGCTTGCTCCTCACTTTCTCAATTTCTCCATCAGCTATCATCTTGTCAGCTATTTCTTTAAATCTAACCGGTGTTGGACCAAAATGATTTTTAATATATTTTGCGCCAATTAACTGCTCTTCAAATTTTTCATAATAATCAAAGTCTATGAAATAAAGCAATTTATAAATTGCAGTCTCACCTATATTCGGTCGGGCGCCAGCCTTTTCTAAAATATATAGTAAGACCTCCTTGAATTTTTTTAAATTTTGTTGCGGGACACTAATGCGCATTTCCTGTTTAGCCTTCTTAAGTTTCTTTTTCTTTTTTTCTCCAACTTTTTTAAAATCCATTTCATTTTTCGGCTCTTTCTTCTCAAGTAAATCTTCCAACGTCATACTAAATAAAGAAGCCAGTTTCCTAGCCTCTGAAATAGTTAGCTCTCGCTTGCCTTTTTCTATCTGAATATAGGTAGGACGTGAAATCTCCAATTTACGGGATAGATATTCCTGAGAAAAGCCGTTCTTGAGACGAAGTTTTTTGATAATGGTCGATAAATTTCCAGACATAGCATCTATAATTAAAAACACTTTTAACTTCCTTTTCTGTAATTATACTCTTTATATAATTATTGACAAGGGTATATGTCAGTTTATTTGACTTCTTAATTCCAAACTTTCACTACCAATAATCTTATTCTTCAACTTTACCCTTATCAGAAACCTCCTCAAATTTGGCTGTCATTGTGGGATTGTCTCGTGTTAATTTTTTAACAGTTAGCTCGTCTGCTTTTTTGTTTGCAATTCTTAGATTGTCTTCAGATCGCAGTAAGTTTTCTTTTGTTTTTTGTAACTGAACAATTGATTTATCAATGCTATCAATAGCAGTTGTAAATTTTTCAGAAGCTAATCGATAGTTACGACCAAACGAATCACGAAAATCATTAAGTTGATTTTCAAAGTTAGTTACATCAATGTTTTGTGCTTTCACTATTGCCAACTCTGATTTATATTTCATTGAGTTCATGGCTGCATTGCGTAGCAATGTAATAATCGGAATAAAAAACTGAGGTCGAATCACATACATTTTTGGATATTTATGAGAGACATCTACAATTCCATTGTTGTATAGTTCATTATCTGCTTCCAAGAGAGAAACAAGAACGGCATATTCACATTTTTTCTCGGCACGATCTTTGTCTAGTTCTTTTAAAAAGTCTTCGTTTCGTTTTTTGGTAGCGGTTTCATCCCCCTCATTTTTCATTTCAAACATAATAGAGATTACTTCATTCTCTACATCGTCGGTTTCGCGATAAATATAATCTCCCTTACTACCACTACTAGCATCGTTATCTTTTTCAAAATATGCATTTTGAAAAGCAGTAGCCCGAAGTTTATTAAATTCTGTTTCGCAATGTTGCTCTAAGGTTTCACCAACCATTTTAGTGGAAAGCTTTAGCTTCATGTCTTTATACCTCTCAATGACTTCGTCTTTTGTTTTTAATTCATTTTTATATTTTTCCTTTAATGAGACCTCTCGGAGTTGTACTTCTTGTTCCTTACCTTGCAACTTAACTTTTAGATCATCTCGTTCTTTTTCTACTGAGTCAACCGCTTCTGTAACAGAAAGCTTTTTTTCTACTTCTGCTTTATCTATCTTTGATTTCATCTCAGAGAGTTCAGCTTCTTTTTTTGCCAATTGCTCCGCAAGATTGCGATCCTTTTCGGTTCTTAATTCCGACAGCTTTTTATCTTTCTTGGTTAGTTCGTCTTGCAGTGTATTTTTTAAGTTAGACTCTGCTAATTTAACGGCATTTTCTTTTTCCTTTTCTGCAATGCTTAATCGTTCCTGCAATTCTTCTTCAAATTTATGGTCGCGGACTTGCTTGAGAATATCAGCAAATCCAGCTTCATCAACTTTGAAAACTTTTTTACAATTTGGGCATATTATATCTTGCATAGTTTTTGATTTAAAAATTAAAATGTTTTAATATATCTGAAGTTTTGCGGAGATACGGAGCAAAAATTTGGGGCTATTTTTTTGTTCGTATTATATCATTCATAATCGCTAAAACTGTATCATCAACGGAACTTGCGTGAATAAAAACAACTTTATCAGCACTCTGAATATATTGTGGTATTAGATTTTGAATATATTGACGATATTGATCTGCATTACTAGAACCTGTTTCTCTTTTGCCATCGTTTTGTCTTGGCCATAATATGTCAACGACCTCGGTTATATCATCAGACGGGATCAAACAAATATTAAAAAGATGATCGTTGACTAAAGCCTTGTTCTCATTGATTAGCTTGGGATCACAACCTTCGTAAGTTGTATGTCCACCAAATGATAAAACATATTCTTGATTATCTTTTTGAAAAACTTCTTGAAAGCATAAATGTTGAATTTGCTTGAATTTCGGAAGCCCTTCATTATTGATAATCTCTTTTGTCGTTTTTACATTTGCTTTTTTGGCGATTAAATCATCAAGATCGTAAAAAGGTATGCTGAGTTTGCTTGCAATTATTTTTCCAATAGTTGATTTTCCTATTCCGGGAGGACCAGAAAAGCCGAGTGCACCACCCTTGTATGTTTTTGAACCTTTGATTTCAACTTTTTGCTTATATGTCATATTTTTATATTAGCATTTTATAATACGGAGCAAAAATTTAGGTGAAGGAATTTTTATTCCTTGCAACTATTATAGCGAAGAGTTCCTGAGCCACATATTCTCTGTTGAGTAATATAAAAAATAATTTTAAACTTTTTATTCCTTTATGAATAATTTAGGATAATCTGTCCCAATATCATCAACTCCCATTTCAGCTAATCTATCACCCAATTCTTTTTCATTAACTTGATAAGCATAAACGGTTTTTCCAAGACTGTGGGCTTTGTCAACAAATTCTTTGGTAACAAGTCCGGAATAGGGAGCGAAAAAATCCAAAGGGACACTTTCCATTAAATTCCATATTTCAGACATCACTTCTTCAGTTTTAAATAGTAACCCAACTTTTAAATCAGGGTTAAGTTGCTTGATCTCTTTGAGCAAATAATCTCGAAAAGAAGTGATGACTATTTGATTTTGGATATCATTTTTTTTAATAAGTTCATTAACTGGCCCTGGTGTTCCGTCGGCTTTTAATTCAATCTGTAAGTTAATTTTATTCTTGCATAGGTCGATCACCTCTTGAAGGGTGGGGATTTTTTCGCCTTTTTCATAGTCTAGCTTTTTTAAATCGGATAATGTCATCTCACTAACAAAACCCACACCATTGGTTAACCTTGAAACCTCATCATCATGAAAAACAACTATCTTCCCGTCTTTAGTTCTTTTAACATCTAACTCAGCACGATCACAACTAATGGTAATCGCCATTTGAAATGAGGTCAGGGTGTTTTCTGGAGCATAACCAGCAGCTCCTTTGTGTCCGACAATATTTATCATAAAAAGTTTAAGATTATTTTTTACAATTTGGGCATATTATATCTTGCATAGTTTTTGATTTAAAAATTAAATTAATTGAGGTTTTTTTAAGTTGTTGTTTGAGTTGATGGAGTGTGTCAGTTATTT
>JAYEHH010000039.1:0-7417 GCA_034716235.1 Patescibacteria group bacterium
GAAGTTTATGAGGGGATGGTGATTGGGAACACTTCTAAGGGAGATGATATTTCAGCTAATCCTATCAAGGGGAAACAATTAACTAATATTCGCTCTTCCAGTTCTGATGATGCTATTCAATTAATCCCACCCATAGAGTTGACTATTGAAAAAGGATTAGAAGTGATGGGGGATGACGAATATCTAGAGATAACACCAAAAAATATTCGCTTAAGGAAAAAATATTTAACCGAAACAGATAGAATACGGTCTAAAAGAAAGGGAGCATAAAAATAAGATATTAATTAAAAAGCCTTTTAAAAAGGCTTTTTAATACTTTGTAGCCCCAAGGGGAATTGAACCCCTGTTTTCAGGATGAAAACCTGATGTCCTAACCACTAGACGATGGGGCCTTAATGGAAATTATATGCTCTATTTTCGTAATTCTCAAACTTTAAGCTGAAAAACCTGATGTCCCCGCCTCGCCGTGTCACAAAACTGTAAAAGATAATATTATTAATGAGTCTAGGCGGGCCTCTGGCTGAAAAACCTGATGTCCCCGCCTCGCGTCGACAAGCTCCGCGAGTCGAGGCGGGCTAACCACTAGACGATGGGGCCTTAATGGAATCTTGCTAACATTTTCAATAATGCAATGTTTGAAATTTAACACAAAGCTTTTAAAAAATCCAGTAGATTAAAGTAGACTTTTTTATTGCAGAAAATTTGCTTTTATGCTTTAATAAAAATGCGGGGAAGCGTATGGTGCGCAAACAGACTCCAATCTGTTTTGGGTTCAAGTCCCTGACCCGCTCCAGTACCTTAAAATAAATTTCTAGAGGAGGAGGATATGAGATGGGTGAGAGCATTGATTTGTGCGCAGTAAGGGGGGTTTCTTTAAGAAGCCCTAAAGCCGAAAAAGTTTTTTGGCATTACCAAAACATAATAAATAATTTGCGTAATGCTACAACGGACACTGAAAAATCTCAAGAAGAAAAACTAGAAATTAAAAGGAAGGAAGTAAGGAAATTCCTGGACCAAAACCACAAGTTTTACATTGTGGTTTAGTATCTTCGCTCGTACTATCATTTTAATTTTATGAAACTAGAATAGTTTTCTAAAATTAAATCTCGATAGTACGAGTTTTTTCTTTTTTAAAAAAGAAAAAACTCGTACTTGACTCATATCTAATACAGCCTGTTGAGATATTCTTCAAAACATTTATAATGATATTAAAGAGACTTTTTATTTAGAAGAAAGTTAAAATTTGATTAAGCATTTTTTATGGACCAAGCAATTAAAACTTTAGAGCCTATTGAGAACTTTCTCCGAGTCGTAGAAACGGAACATAAAAAACGACAAGCTGGTGCATCTAAGGCGACAGTAGGTAAACAAGAGGAAATTGAACAGATTGCTTTTTGGTATGAAAAAGTTAGGATGGCGATTGATTATCGAGAGGATCATCTTCTAAGAAGAACTGCCTCTCGTCGTATTTTAAAAAGATTATTAATTCTTGAAGGAAGGAAAAAAGAAATAGCTGACCTTCTTTTGAAAGAACTAATGATGGGCGGGTATGTAAAGAAAAGTGATTTAGACGAAAAAAAATTTCTCAAGATTAATAAAGCTTTAAATAAATATATTTACGCTATTTCTTTGACTCACCAGCAAGCAGCTTTTATCGGAAGTAGCCGTTCAGAAATTAAAAGATGGTTGGTTACTCTAGCCTCTTTTGAAATTGAAGAAATTCTGTATCCTCTTTTAGAAAGACGAGCATTAATTGATGCCACTTATAAGCTTTTATCTTCCAGAATAGATACTGGGGGAGATGATGTTTCAGCCAAACAAAGGAATCTTCAAACATATATTGCTGTTTATAGAAGTTTAGCCAAGGCAGATAGAGCTATGGTTACCAGTGAGGTTTTCCAGATGTATTTTCCCGACTGGTTTGATGAGCCCTCTCCGCAACGAATTGCAGAAATTATTAGTGATGCTCCCAAAATAATAAAAACTATTCGAGCTCAAGCCACCAGTATTTTAGCTAGCCGGATTTTTTATGCTATTAAAAAAGAAACTTTGAACGCTCATATTCTTTATGAGATTGCCATGGAAAACCCAGGCGACATTAGAAGTATTGTGTCTCAAGAATATCTTTTAGATGAATTTGTCGTGAGTAAAGTTAAAGAAGAAAGTGATAGAGTACAGGGTAAACTAAAGCAAAGAATTAAGAGAGGCATTATTTACATACTTCTGACTAAAATGTTGCTGGCCGTTCTTTTGGAAATCCCTTGGGAAAAATATTTTGGAGGTGGTATAAATTACGTGACCTTAAGTATTAATATATTATTTCCGCCCGTCTTTATGATTTTGTTGGCCACCAGTGCTCGGTTGCCTGGTGAAGATAATGTCAAAGCGATAATGGAAGGGGTTAAGAATTTGATTTATGATAATCCTAGTGAAGATGAGGTTAAAAAAGTAAATGTCTATCCTTTAACCTATTCAAAGTTTTCTGAAAAAACCTTGAATGTAATTTATTTTATGGTTTTCTCACTAGTATTCGGGGGTTTGATTTGGTTTTTATACTTCTTTAAGTTTAATTTTTTAAGTGGTGCCATCTTCTTTGTTTTCATGGCTACCGTTAGTTTCTTTGGGGCTATTATTAGACAACCCATCAGAGACTTAACAGTTACTAAGGAAAAAGAAGGCATGGGGAGCTTGTTGTTTGACACTTTATTGTTGCCTTTTGTTCGCTTTGGAAGATGGATTTCTACTAACTTTTCTCGCATCAATGTATTTATGTTTCTATTGGATGTTTTGATTGAAGCTCCCTTCAAAATGATAATGCGTCTCTTTGAATCTTGGATAAATTTTTTGAAAAAGAAAAGGGAAGAAGTAGATCAGCAATTTGGTTAACAGCTAATAATTTGACTACTCCGATTTAATAGTATAAAGTTTTTTAACGCTTAATTTAATAAATTCTATTATGGGACGAATTCAAGATCATATTGTAAAATTAAAATGTCAGGAATGCCAAAGAATAAATTATTTTACTGGCAAAAATAAGAAAAAGCTTAAAGAAAAGTTGGAACTTAAAAAACATTGCCCTAATTGTAAAAAACATACCTTACATATTGAAGTTAAATAATTCTTAAATTGAATTTTATGGACAAATTAAATGATAAAAAGCAGACAGTTCCATTCTCACGTTACTTGATAATCTTTGCTTTAAGTATTGCTGTTGGGTATTATGCTAAAATGTGGGCTACTAATTATACGAGCATAGGCTTTGAAGATTGGAAGATTACTACCGCTTCAAGCGAATATAATTTTACAGAAATAGAGAAAAAGGTAGAACAGTTAAAGGAAGAACAAGCCGCTGCAGCTGAACAGGAAGCAGCTGAAAATAATGCAGTTAATAGGGGAGGAGCTACAGAAGGACCTAGCCAGTGTGCAGAATAATTAAAATAGCTAAAAATATTTATAGTTAATTAACTTATTAAGAAATTTATTATGGACGAGGAAAAAAGAAAAAATTCTAAAGGAGACTGGGACACAGAAGGCACTCAAGGCGAAAAAAATGAAGATAACAAATCAGAAGAAAAATCTTGGGAAAGTGATGAAGATTTAGATGCAGAAGAGGCTAGTGTGGAGGTAGAAAAAAAACCCAAAGAAAAAAATCAAAAGAAAATTCAAAATTTAATGGCAACCATTATTGTTCTGGGAGGACTTTTTGCAGGAAGTTTATTTGTAGATGTAGCTCAATTAATTCGAGGAGAAGGAATTTCTCTCAGAAAATTAGAAAGTGTTGATGTTTTTACTGCAGGAGATAAAACCTGGATTTCTAGCAATGATCCAATTATTGAAATGATGGTAATTAGTGACGAGGATTGTGAAGAGTGCCAGCCAGAAGCTGTTATTGATGCTATTAAAAAAACAGCTCTTCCAACACTGGTAGCTAAAAAAATTGATGTTAATTCAAAAGAGGGACAAAAACTACTTGACACTTTTAATCTTAAGGCAATCCCAGCCTTTATTTTTAACGAAGAAGTCAAAGATACCCCTTTTTATGAACAAGCAGAACAAGTATTAACTGAAAAAGATGGCTTGCTTATTTTAGACAATGCTTTAGCGGGAATTCCTTATGGTAAATATATTGTTCTCCCTGACTTTGAAGCAGTGGCCGTTGCTAAAGGAAATAAAGATGCAGAATTAGAAGTTATAATCTTTGGCGATTTTCAGTGTCCTTTTTCTAAACAGTTTGATGAAACTTTCAACAAAGTTTATGAAAAGTATCAAGACAAAATGAAGGTTTCTTTTCATCAGTATCCTTTGATTAGCATTCACCCTAATGCTTTTAATGCAGCAATGGCTAGCCTTTGTGCCAACGATCAGGGCAAATTTTGGGAAATGGCAGGAGTTCTGTTTGATAATCAAGAGGTTTGGGGCAAAAAAGATGCCGGGAAAAGTGTTTTTGCTGGCTTGACTACTAAATTAGGGATAGATGTTGCAGAATTTAAAAAATGTTTAGATTCAGATGAACATAAAACAGCCGTTGAGGCAGATATAAAAACAGCAGCTGACTTTTCTTTAGGGGGAACACCGTCAGTATTTATTGGTGATAAGTTTTTTGGAGGAGCCGTTACCGAGGAAACTTTAACTGAAGTAGTTGAAGGAGAGTTGGGAATTGCTAATGAAAATGAATCTGAGGCTAAAGATACCCCAGAAAAAAGCGACGAATAAACAAGTAGGAATATGGCTTAGACAATAGAAGAAACAAAGAAAAAAATAATTTTATTTAGTGATGTTTCAATTAGTTATTCATGGGCGTGGAGGACAGGGAGCTAAAACCATGGCTATGGTTTTAGCTCAAGCAGTTATTGAAGCAGGTAGTTATGCCCAAGCTTATCCGGAGTTTGGTCCAGAGAGAACAGGAGCTCCCGTTTATGCCTTTTTAAGAGTAGCTTCTAATAAAATAATTACCAAAGAACCTGTAAGAAATCCTAATGCGGTTGTTATCCTTGACGATTCTCTACTGTCTGAAGAGGGAATTCTAAATTATTTAGCTCACGGTCCGGCCTTAATAGTAAATTCTACCCAAAATTCCCAAGAGCTTTTACCTGTTTTTACTACGGAAGATGAGTATCGAGGTAAACTTTATGTGGTAGATGCTGCGGAAATAATTGCTGGTTATAAAAATAAAATACATCCCACCGCTCCAATTATTGGAAGATTGCTTAAAATTACAGGGGTAATGCCTTTAGATGATGTCTTTAAAGTTTTCCAGAAAAGATTTACGGGTAAGGTGGGGGAAGAAGTGGTTGAAGACACTTTTAAAGCTATGGAAGAAGGGTATTATAGTTTGTAGATAAAACTATTAGTCAAATTTAGTTTAATTATTTTTTATGAAATTAAAATCTTGGAAGGAGATTCCGATTGGTGGTATTATCATTGATGCAGGAAATTCGCAAGAAAATAAAACTGGATCTTGGAGCGATAAACAACCTCAAATAAATACTGAAAAGTGTACTAAGTGTTATCGATGTATTTCCGCTTGTCCTGAAAAAGCTATCAAAAAGGATAAGGCTGGAAATGTTGTGATAGATCATGATCATTGTAAAGGGTGCGGAATTTGTGCTCAAGTTTGTCCGAGTAAGGCTATTAAAATGTAAAATCTTAAAATATGTTTATGGATGCCAAATTTGTAGCTTTGACTGGTGCTGGAGCGGCAGCTGAAGCTATGAAACAAATTAATCCAGAGGTGGTTCCTGTTTATCCTATTACTCCCCAAACTCCGATAGTGGAATATTTTGCTAAAATGATAGCTGATGGAAAAGTTGATAGTGAGATGGTTAGGGTGGAAAGTGAACATTCAGCAATGAGTGCCACTATTGGAGCTCAAGCAGCTGGAGTGAGAGCTATGACGGCTTCTTCTTCTGCTGGGTTGGCATTAATGTTTGAAGTTTTGGGAGTAGCTTCTGGATTAAGACTTCCAATTTTAATGAATATTGCCAATCGAGCATTATCAGCCCCGATAAATATTCATTGTGATCATTCTGATTCTATGGGAGTAAGAGATATGGGCTGGATACAAATTTATTCCGAAAATGCTCAAGAAGTGTATGACCATAATTTTTTAGCTTTGAAATTAGCAGAGAAAGTAATGCTTCCTGCTATGGTGATGCAAGATGGTTTCATTACTTCCCATGCTATGGAAAATGTAGAATTAACTTCTGACGAAAAAATTCAAGAGTTCATTGGAGAGTATCAACCAGAAAATCCATTACTTAATGTTGATAAACCAGTTACCGTTGGAGCTTTACAACTGACTGATTATTACTTTGAAACTAAAAGACAACAAATTGAGGCTATGAAAACTGCTGATGAGATTTATGGAGATTTAGCCAGCCAGCTTAGTGATATCACGGGGAGGTCTTATCCTAAACTAGAAACTTATGGATTAGAAGATGCGGAGACAGCCGTGTTAACAATGAGCTCTACGGCAGGAACGGCTCAGGCAATTGCGAAAAAACTACAGGAAAGGAAAAAAATGAAAGTGGGAGTAATTAAAGTAAGACTTTTTTTGCCGTTTCCTCAAAAGGAATTGCAAGAAGTGGTAAAGGATCTGAAGTCGTTGGCAGTTTTAGACAGAGCGGTTTCTTTTGGTTCAACGGCTCCCTTAGCCAAAGAAGTCAAAAATGCCTTGTTTGATGCTAAGGAGAGACCTCAAATTCAAAGTTATGTTTTTGGTTTAGGAGGAAGAGAAATTTATGAGAAAGATATTGCTAAAGTATATAACACTTTAGTCAAAGGAGATATTAGCCAAGAAGTAAAGTATATTGGATTAAGAGAATAATTTTAGTTTTATAAAAGTTTTATGAAGGTTGAATCTAAATTAGCTGCTGGTCACCGTACTTGTGCCGGATGCCCAATTCCATTGATTGTTAGAACGGTGTTGGGAGCAACAACTGATCCCATTGTGGCAACGGTAGCTACTGGTTGTTTAGAGGTGGCGACTACTATTTATCCTGAAACCAGCTGGAGAATTCCTATTATTCATTCAGCTTTTGAAAATGCAGCCGCCACCATTACCGGGTTAGAAACTGCTTACAGAGCCCTACTCAAAAAGCAAGAAAAGCAGGCGGAGACTGAAATGGTTGGCCAAATGGAAAAAAAATTAGGCTATCAACTCAAAGATGAAGTTAAATTTGTTGCTTTTGGTGGTGACGGAGGAACTTATGATATCGGTTTACAGAGCTTATCAGGTGCCCTGGAGCGGGGGCATGATTTTCTTTATATCTGCTACAACAATGAAGGCTATATGAATACTGGAGGTCAAAGATCTGGTTCAACCCCAAGAGGTGCTAGGACTTCTACAACGCCATCAGGCGAAAAAGCCGACGGTAAAATCCAATTTAAGAAAAATTTAACCGAGATTTGTGTTGCT